>CANNNV010000052.1 GCA_947506155.1 Methylococcaceae bacterium | reverse complement strand
GTTATGCGTACTAATACTACGTGCTTCACTGAAAAATGAAGCTCGGTGCGGAGTGCCACCGAAGGTTTAGCATGGCTATTTTATGCAAACCGTAAAACTAGGCGATTAATGGCGATATGTCTTAAATATTGCTGTTTAATGTTACTCCACAGTTAACATCAAGCTATCTTTAGCAACGCTTGTTTGTGTTTTAGGCGATTTATTAAGCACCTCCTTCCATACCTAAATCTAAGGTTGTACGCCTTATTATTTATTCGCTCGATGCTCAATAATGTCATCAACCACGGCAGGATCGGCCAGCGTGGATGTATCACCCAGACTGTTGATTTCATTGGAAGCGACTTTGCGCAGAATACGGCGCATGATTTTGCCGGAGCGGGTTTTAGGCAAGCCCTGCGCCCACTGAATAATATCCGGGTTAGCAAACGGGCCGATTTCTTTCCTGACCAGTGCAATTAATTCCTTTCTCAACGCCTCAGTAGGCTCTATGCCGACATTCAAAGTGACGTAAGCGTAGATACCTTGGCCCTTGATGTCATGCGGATAGCCGACTACCGCCGCTTCAGCGACATGTTCATGCAGTACCAGTGCGCTTTCAATTTCTGCCGTACCCATGCGGTGACCAGAAACATTGATCACATCATCTACCCTTCCGGTAATCCAGAAATAGCCATCCTCATCGCGGCGAGCGCCATCGCCGGTAAAATAATAACCGGGGTAGTTTTTAAAATAAGTGTCAATAAAGCGGGCATGATCTTTGTAAACGCTACGCGCCTGTCCAGGCCAAGAACCACAAATGACAAGTATGCCTTCGGCTGCACCCTCCCTAATTTGGCCTGTGGTATCCATGATCTCCGGCTGGATGCCAAAAAAGGGCAGGGTTGCCGAACCCGGTTTTAAAGGAGTGGCGCCCGGCAATGGCGTGATTAATATGCCGCCGGTTTCGGTTTGCCACCAGGTATCGACGACAGGGCAGCGACTATCACCAACCATATGGTAATACCATTCCCAGGCTTCTGGATTGATCGGTTCGCCGACACTGCCAAGTATCCGTAGACTGCGGCGTGAGCTGCGGGTGACAAATTCATTACCCTGCGCCATTAACGCGCGGATCGCGGTCGGGGCGGTATAGAAAATAGTCACTTGATGTTTGTCGATTACCTGCCAAAAGCGGTCGGCTGCAGGATAGGTCGGTACACCCTCAAACATCAAGGTAGTCGCGCCATTACATAACGGGCCATAGATCATGTAGGAATGGCCGGTTATCCAGCCTATGTCGGCGGTACACCAGTAAATATCGCCATCATGATAATCAAATACATATTTATGGGTCATCGCCGAGTACAGCAAATAACCGCCGGTCGTGTGCAAAATGCCTTTGGGTTTGCCCGTGGAGCCTGAGGTATACAGGATGAATAACGGATCTTCGGCATCCATTTGCTCTGCCGGACAATTGGCCGTAACCGTTGCCATCGCTTCTTCATACCAGACATCGCGCTGTTCGTGCCAGTCTATCAGGTTGCCTGTGTTTTTTATGACGATGACTTTTTCAAGTCTAGGACAGGAGGCTGCCGCCTTATCGACATTGGCTTTAATCGGTATAATTTTTCCGCCCCGGTAGCCTTCGTCGGCGCAGACCAAAAATTTGCAATCGGCATCGAGAATTCGGTCTTTTAATGCTTCGGCAGAAAAGCCGCCAAATACAATTGAATGTACGGCACCGATCCGGGTGCAAGCCAGCATCACTACTGCCGCATCACTAATCATCGGTAAGTAAATGCAAATACGATCGCCTTTTTTGACGCCTTGCGCTTTTAGCACATTGGCGAATTTACAGACTTGTTCGTGCAATTGCCGGTAGGTGATTTTCTTGTCCTGTGTAGGGTTGTCGCCTTCCCAGATTATCGCAACTTGATCGCCGCGTGTTGGAAGATGACGATCCAAGCAGTTGACGCTGACGTTGAGTTTCCCACCTTCAAACCAGCGGATCTGGCCTGTTAAGAAATCACAGTCCATGACTTTGTCCCAAGGCTGGTCCCAGTCCAGAAACAATTCCGCCTGTTCGGCCCAGAAAGCCTCCGGTTCGGCTATCGAGTGTTGATACAGGCTTTTATAGTTTGCTGTGGTAATGTGGGCCTGAACCGCTATTTCAGGTTTTATGTCATAAATTTTAAGGTTCGACATCTGTTAATCCTTGGTGTGAATTCACCATGTTGTTGTTAGTTTTCAACTGCCTCAAAAATCTGACGTTAGTTAAGTAGCTATTCCATTGAGTGCTTTTCCATACATTAACCAAGGGTAGTGGTGTGGGCGCCATCCAATACAAAATGATGGTACAAACAGCCATTAATGCCGAGGCCGTCATATTTCTATAGCTACATAATTTGAAGGCAGTGCCAAAAGATTTTTTCATCCTCGAATTTGATAAATCCACGCTATAAAGCTCATCTAATAATAAATGAACAATAAAACCTAAGGCAATAAAAATACCATTTAGCCAGGCATGTAAAATATCCCAATCTAAAAAATAATAACTAATACAGGTCATTAATAAGGCAAAAAATAAGGCGGCCAATAGTGAGTGAAATACGCCACGATGAACGGTAAGCCGGTTAAAAAAAGCAAACAGCGCATAACGAATAAATAAATAAGTGCCCACGATGATCATTAATAATGGATAGGGCGCGTAATTGTTTTTAAATAGATGCAACGCAGTGGCTACTCCCATTAAGGATAAGACAAAAAACAGCAGCTTTACCGGTCTTGAGTTGCTAGCATCAATGTCGGGTAACAGTCCACCGAAGGTACCTAGAAAAATAAGCCAAGGCATGTCGGCGCTCGTAATTAAATGGACATTAACGGCAACTAGAGCAGATCCCACGCTAGCCGCTAAAGCGATGGATAAGTGGGTGTTAAAATTGGCCATGTAAAACAACAATCCTTTAAATCTAAAAAACTATAGATTATGACATCATCTTCTTACAATTTGGCTGGAATAATCTTGCACAAAGCACATTAAACAAACAACGCAAGTGTGCTACGATTGCGCAGTAAAATCCTTGGAATGTGAGCTTGTTTCAGGGCTATCGGAATGCGGTTTTTTTATTCACGAGGGAGTTGTCAATCACCCGGCCCTGAAGGGGGCTGAGCTTGTAAAAGCTAGGTTGACCAGACTAAGCGCTAACACAGTGCTACGATTACAACAGGTCGCTAAGACTTACCAGCGAATGCTTCCTTAGTTCGCAGCTTGTAAAGAATCGGATCACGCTGGAGAAAGGTAAAGCCCCGAAGGTTCTTTTCGTCACTAGCAATAGTGGGAGCCGGTTGTAATCATTGTCGAAGGGAGATTGCGGGAACTTGTGCTGAGCCTAGCCTAAGTAAACGCAGCGTTACTAGGCCCGTAAGGGCATACCCTCACGGGTTGACCGCTTGGAAAGACAAGCATCTTATTCAACCCAAGATAGCAAACGCAATAGGAGCAGCGTGAGTTGGGTCGGCGAATGCCGACGCGCTATCCCTCCCCGACCTGAAGGACGGGGTATCTCGCGCAAAAACTGATGAACAAACGATTACTCTGTGCAGCCTTATTGTGGCTGCCTGTTTTTGCGACCAGTGCTGCGACTAAAGTGTCTGAACAGGTATTAGATAACGGTTTAAAAATACTGGTTAAGGAAGATCACCGGTCTCCAGTGGCGGTGTCTCAGGTTTGGTATAAGGTGGGTTCAAGTTACGAGCCGGGCGGTATTACTGGAATTTCCCATATGCTTGAGCACATGATGTTTAAAGGCACGGACAAGCATGCGGCCGGTGAGTTTTCCCGAATTGTTGCCGAAAATGGCGGTGAGGAAAATGCGTTTACCGGCACCGATTACACGGCTTATTTTCAAACCATGGAAGCGTCTAGGTTGGCGGTTAGCTTTGAACTAGAAGCCGATAGAATGCGTAATTTGCATCTGTTAGCCGATGAGTTGAAAAAAGAGCTGCAAGTTGTTACCGAAGAACGGCGAATGCGCACCGATGATAATCCGCAGGCAAAAATGCAGGAACATTTTAATGCGATGGCTTATACCAATAGTCCGTATAAGAATCCGGTAATTGGCTGGCCTAATGATATTGAAAATTATAAGGTTGAAGACCTGCAGGCTTGGTACCAGCGCTGGTACGCGCCGAATAATGCGACATTGGTCGTTGTTGGCGATGTGGATACTAAAGCGGTGTTTGCATTAGCAGAACGCTATTTTGGCCCATTAAAAAGTTGCGATTGCCAGTCTTACACGCTAAAACCACAGGCTGAGGTCGAACAGTTGGGTGTTCGCAAGATGACGATTAAATTGCCGGCAAAACTGCCTACGTTGGTTATGGGCTATAAAGTACCGGTATTAAAAACTGTGCAGCATGAGTGGGAAGCCTATGCGCTGGAAGTTTTGGCCGGTGTGTTGGATGGAGGCAGCAGCGCCAGATTGGAATCAGGATTGGTGCGCGGCAAGCAACTGGCGGTTTCTGTCGGAGCAAGTTACAGTTTAACCTCAAGATTGCCGGAATTGTTTACGTTGGAAGCGACTCCCGCTGAAGGGAAAACTGTCTGGAATCTCGAAACGGCCTTAAAGGATGAGATTGCCCAACTACAGATTAAGTTGGTTGATAACGATGAATTGCAGCGCATTAAGGCGCAGGTTCTGGCCAAAGCTGTTTATGAGAGGGATTCTAACTTTTATCAGGCCATGCAATTAGGTATGCTGGAAACAGTAGGGCTGGGCTGGAAAGTGGTCGATCAATATGTTGAAAAAGTTAATCAGGTTACCGCAGAACAGGTTCGTGAAGTGGCGCAAAAATATTTGCTGGAAGACAAATTGAGTGTCGCCTACCTGGAGCCCTTGCCGATTACCGGCAATATTACCGAGTCTAAGACTGAAATAGGAGTTAGATAATGCGTATTCAGTTATTAAGTTTGATGTTGCTGGCCTGGGTTGTGGCTTTTTGCACACCGGCTCAGGCCGCTGCAAAAATTGAACACTGGCAAACTTCGCAGGGTAGCCGGATTTATTACGTGCATAGCGAGGGTTTGCCTATGGTGGATATACAAGTGGCTTTTGACGCCGGCAGTGCGCGTGACGGGAGTCAGTTTGGTCTGTCGGCCTTAACTTCTGGGATGCTTGATACCGGGGCGGGACAGTGGAATGCCGATCAGATTGCCCAGCGCTTTGAAAGCGTCGGCGCGCAGTTTAGCTCCAGTATTTCCAACGATATGGCATCAGTTTCGTTGCGCACGCTGACGGATAAGCCTTTGTTCGATAAAGCACTGGAAACCTTGCAAGTTATTTTGACTCGCCCAAGCTTTAATGAAGCTGATTTTCAACGGGAAAAAAATCGAACCCTGGCAGGCTTAAAACAACAGGAAGAATCGCCTGCTGAACTGGCGCATATCGCATATTATAAAGCTTTGTATAATGATCATCCTTATGGACATCCGGGTTCTGGTTTGATAGCGACGGTGTCTGGTTTCAATGTGACGGATTTACGCAATTTTTATCAGAACTATTATGTAGCCGCCAATGCAATGGTGGTGATCGTCGGTGACTTGTCTCGGTCACAGGCTGAACAAACTGCGGAAACCTTGATTTCGGGTTTGCCGGTCGGTCACAAGCCGGAGGTCTTGCCGGAAGTTGTCATGCCGGTAAAAGCAAGCAAGCAGCACATTGATTTTCCCTCGTCGCAAACTCATGTGCTGGTCGGCATGCCAGGCACTTATCGTAAGGATGTTGATTATTTTAACCTGTATGTCGGCAATCATATTCTGGGCGGGGGTGGCCTAGTGTCTAAATTGTTTGAAGAAGTCAGGGAAAAGCGCGGTCTGGCCTATAGCGCGAGCAGTTCATTTGCGCCAATGTTTAGGAAAGGGCCGTTTACGCTCAGCCTGCAAACCCGTAATGATCAAACTGTTTTGGCGCTGGATGTGCTTAATAAAACCCTGGCAGATTTTATTGCACAAGGACCTACTGAGGCCGAGCTGATTGCCGCGAAGAAAAACATCACCGGCGGTTTTGCGATGCGTTTTGATACCAATAAAAAACTGCTCAGTTACGTATCGATGATCGGTTTTTATGAAATGCCGCTAGATTATCTGGACACGTTTCAGCAAAATGTGGAAAAAGTTACCACAGTCTCAATCAAGGACGCGTTCAAGCGTCGTATTGATCCGCAGTTAATGCAAACCATTACTTTAGGTGGGAGCGACAAGAAAAGTGAAAAATAAGCTCAGAATTATCGGCGGAGATTGGCGCAGTCGGCAGTTAAATTTTGTTGATGTGCCAGGTTTAAGACCAACACCGGTTCGCGTCAGGGAAACCCTGTTCAACTGGTTGCAGTATGATATTCTTGGCAAAAACTGTCTGGATCTGTATGCAGGGAGCGGTGCCTTGGGTTTTGAAGCCGCTTCCAGAGGTGCAGCATCGGTCGTCCAGGTGGAAAACAATATTCAGGCATGTCGCAGTTTAAAAGATAATGCCATTGCGTTGGCAGCGGGGCAGATAAAAATAGTGCAGAGTGACGTGTTTCGTTATCTGGAAGGTGATGCACTTGCCTTTGATGTGGTATTTCTTGATCCGCCTTTTGGCTTAAATCTAATTGTGCCAAGTTGTTTACAGTTGGAAAACAATGGCTGGTTGGCTAAATATGCCAAAATTTATGTTGAAACGGAACGGTTTTTTGAATTTGCCGGCATGCCTGAAAACTGGCGGCAGTTAAAAAGCAAAACGGCCGGCGAAGTTGGCTATCATTTGTTTGAACGGATTTTGTGAATATGGCGGCTACGTCGCGATCGTATCCATCCCATCATTTAAATTAACTATTTAAATCCAATTACTTGGTATAAAATTGCCGATTTTTTTTGAAACTCACACACTATGCAAACTTCTGCAATATATCCGGGTACGTTTGATCCGATTACCAATGGACATCTCGATTTGATTGCCAGAGCTTCGAGGCTTTATGACAGGGTCGTCGTTGCCGTGGCGGTTAATAAAAATAAGATTACGTTATTTTCTATGGACGAGCGTGTGGCTTTAGCGAAAACAGTGACCTTGGAATTTCCAAATGTACTGGTAATAGGCTTTGATAATTTGCTGGTTGACTGTGCTAGACAGCAGGGGGTTGATGTGATTTTGCGTGGCTTGCGTGCAGTATCCGATTTTGAATATGAATTTCAGCTGGCCGGCATGAACCGGCGTCTGGCACCGGAACTGGAAACGGTATTTTTAACCCCAGCTGAACAGTATGAGTTTATATCTTCGAGTATGATTCGTGAAATTGCCCAGCTGCACGGTGATGTGTCTTGTTTTGTTCCAGAGCTAGTGCATCGGTCTTTGATTAATAAATTTAAATGCGAGTAATTAAGCATGCCTAGTGTGGTGTTTCTGTCCCCCGGTTCATTAATGTTGTAATGTAGAGGTTGTTGTAGAGAGCGTAATTTACTAACATAAGCTACCTATTATTGATAAAACTAAAGACTTACAAAGTGGCTTGACAAGCAGAATATTTCACTTAGAATTGTAGGCGCTTAACTACTTGTACCTTTTGGCGAGAACCAAGCCCTGGTAGTTAACAAAGCGGAACCTGTTTATTACAGGTTCCTTTGGTAGATACACCCCACGTTTTTAACGTGGCAGTTAACGAAAGTTAAGAAAAAAGTATCGGATGTATGTATGGCCCTTATTATTAAGGATGAGTGTATTAATTGTGATGTTTGTGAGCCGGAATGCCCGAATGGCGCTATTTCGCAAGGAGATGATATTTATATTATCAATCCTGATTTGTGTACCGAGTGCGTAGGGCATCATGATTTGCCGCAATGTATAGAAGTTTGTCCTGTCGATTGTATCGAAAAAGACTCCACATATATTGAGGATAAGGAAAGTTTATACCAGAAATATTTGAAATTAATTGCTTAATTATGTATTGGCTTCACAGCAGATATAAGCGCACGACTAACTGAGTGCTTGAGCAAAGCGTGTAACCCAACTAAATGTGTAACACTTGTTGGGTTACGTAACTAAGGAATGCACACGAAATAAGTTGAGTATCTGTTGGGGGCGAATGAATCCACTCCCACCTAAAGTTGTCCAAGTTATTTCATCGGTTTTTGCGCGAGATACCCCGTCCTTTAGGTCGGGGAGGGATAGCGCGTCGGTGTTAGCCGACCCAGCTCATGCAGCTCCTATTGCGTTTGCTATCTTTAAAAAATTAGGTTCTTGTCTTTCCAAGCGGTCAACCCGTGAGGGTATCCCCGTAAGGGGCTAGTAACGCTGCGGTTTCCCGCAATCTCCCTTCGACAATGATTACAACCGGCTCTCACTGTTACCAGTGACGAAAAGAACCTTCGGGGCTTTATCTTTCCCCAGCGTGATCTGATCCTTTTAGAGCAGCGAACTAAGGAAGCATTCGCTGGTAAGTCTTAACGACCCATTGTAATCGTAGCACTGTGTTAGCGCTTAGTCTGGTCAACCTAGCTTTTACAAGCTCCGTCCTTCAGGGCGGGGTGATTGACGCTCGTTTCTAGACTATGCTGAAAAAGAGGAACCGCAGCCACAGGTGGTCGTTGCATTAGGGTTGCGAATGACAAACTGGGCACCGGATAAGTCTTCTTTATAATCAATTTCAGCGCCGGTTAAATACTGAATACTCATTGAGTCTATCAATACCATAACACCGCCGTTTTCAACACGAGTATCATCTTCATTGACTTCTTCATCAAATGTAAAGCCATATTGAAATCCCGAACAGCCACCGCCCGAGACATAAACTCTCAACTTCAGATTATCATTACCTTCTTCGGCAATTAATTCACTCACCTTGGAAGCTGCGCTGTCAGTAAAAACGATCGGATTAGACATATATTTAACACTATAGAAAATGGAATTTGTCAAAGTATGACTATACCTGTGTTTTTAGTCAAGAATTATGGATAAAGCGCAATAGTCTTTAAAGCCAAGTCTTCCTTTAGCCCAAACATCAGGTTCATATTCTGCACCGCCTGTCCTGCTGCACCTTTAACCAAATTATCAATCACCGATAACACCACGATAGTTTGGCCTCCCTGCGGCTGATGGAGTGAAATCTGGCAATTATTACTGCCCCTGACATTTCGGGTATCCGGATGCGAACCTTGCGGCAATACATCGACAAAGCTTTCACTGGCGTATCTTTGCTCATACAAAGCCTGCACATCGTCAAGCTTGCCTTGCGCCTGACCATATAAGGTGGCGTGTATGCCTCGGATCATCGGCGTTAAATGCGGTACAAAAGTCAAACCCACTGATTTTCTAGCAACTAATTCAAGTCCTTGAACAATTTCTGGCAAATGCCGATGACCGCCCACCGCATAAGCCTTGAAGCTTTCGCCGGTTTCACTCATCAAAGTTGCCAGTTCCGCTTTACGCCCTGCCCCGCTGACACCGGATTTGACATCGGCAATCAAATGCTTAACATCAATCCGGTCGTTTTCTAGCAACGGCAAAAAACCCAACTGCACGGCGGTTGGATAACACCCCGGACAGGCGATTAAATCAGCTTTTTTAATCGCCTCGCGATTTAGTTCCGGCAAACCGTAAACGGCATCAGCAATCAAATCGGGACAAACGTGTTCCATGCCGTACCACTTGCTCCATTCCTGAGCATCTTTCAGCCTGAAATCAGCGGAAAGATCTATTACTTTAACGCCTCTGGCCAGTAACTGCTCAGCCATCAACATTGCTGTTCCGTTCGGCGTCGCAAAAAACACTACATCGCACTCGACCAATGTTTCAACTTCAGGCAAGCTAAAGACTGCGTCAATATAACCCCGTAAACTGGGATAAAGCGCATCCACCCTAAGTCCTGTATCAGACCGAGATGTGACAACCGATACCTCGACCTCGGTGTGCAACGCTAAAATTCGCAATAACTCAACCCCGGTATATCCCGTTCCACCCACAATACCCGCACGAATCATGTTTTATCCTACCCACACATTGTTTATATTTCGACCTCATCTGCCGAGAGGCCGATGGCTTAATCTTCAAGGTCGTTGACGATACCGTGATAACACAAGGTGGTCAAATTTTAAAAATGGGCGGTTTCAACCTGCAAGGTGAAAAACTGACAATTATAACTGCAACTTAGAAACAAGTATGGCTAATGGATCATCACTCATTCGCCCAGGCGGATAAATCTGCCGCTATTCGAATAATTGAAAATGGTGCTTTAAAATCATCATCGCGGCCGCTACGTCAATCGTCCTGATACAAAAAATCAGTCTGCGCCCTTGAAAATAAACTAGCACACGCTTATAACATACTGGTAATTCATCTAAATGAGACCAAAAAATGGCAATATCAGAGCAACAACGACAAAAAAAATTAGCCAAGAAAAAGAAAAAAAGAGCGGTAATAGTTAAAAAAACACCACCGCCACCAATGAAAAAGGCCAAGCTTTATGTAAACTATCCCATTTATGAATGTTTAATACCGAAGAATTTGTTTACGCTCGGTATAGGTGAGCTGGTGGTAACGCGGCGTATTCCTAATGGCAATATTGCTATGAGCTGCTTTATGCTTGATGTCTTCTGTTTGGGCGTCAAAGATGCCTTGTTTACAGTGCTCTCCGAAAGCGATTATGAATATCGAATTAAAGACGATATGCTGTCATCAGCTGGTCGGGGCTATGAGGAGATAGATCAAAGTTGTGCTAAAAAACTACTGGATGATTTGGTTAGCTATGCTCAGGAGTTAGGCTTTTCGCCTCACTCAGACTATAAAAATGCGGTCCAGATATTTGATAACATTGATACTAGCGAGTGCCCAGTAAAATACAGCTACGGTAAGAATGGCAAACCTTTTTATAAAAATGGTCCGTATGAATCGCTCGCTGTCGTTGGGTATATCCTAGATACCTTGACTGAAAAATGTGGTGTAGACGGATTTAAATGCTTGATTGTGCAAAAGGACCTCTCAGATGACGACTTTTTTTGAACAGAATAACTTCCACCAATAGAAAGCAAATGGCACAAAACTTGAGCTGATGCTAAAATCGCTGTCCCAATAAATTTAATTTTAGGAATATCATGAGCAAAATCACCATTGAACACAATCCTAGTGCAGAGCGTTTAGAGCAGTTGGGTGTTTCTAGCTGGGAAATCTGGGAAAAAGAAATTTCAAAATTCCCCATAGACTTTGATGAAACTGAATGCGCTTATATTTTGGAAGGCGAAATTTTGGTAACGCCTGCAGAAGGTGAGCCAGTACGAATTTTGCCGGGCGATCTGGTGTCATTTCACGCCGGCTTGGATAGTCAATGGGAAGTCGTGAAGCCACTGCGTAAGCATTACAGCTATGCTTATCCCAACGGCGTTTAGTTCGAATCAAGTACGTTGGTTCACCTTGCATTATCCGTAACCTTAACCCCTCTTTGAAAAAGAGGGGGGGGTTGTTAACGATAAAACAAGCTGCGATTGTACTTGGAGTTTCCGAGTAAACCCTTAGGCGCTGGGAAAAAGAAGGCCGGTTGCCTTGATGCCGGTGTCGCGTACGCCTTCTCTAGGCTGAATGGCGGGATCAGGACGAAAATGCAGCAAAAAATTTAATTGGGCTAGCAATAACCCAATTACAAACTACCGCAAGCTCTGCGGGAAGTAACGCTTGTGGAGAAGTAGGCTCTGGCAAGGTTCGCAAGAACCGTGTGAAACCGACTTCTATGATGCAAGAAAATAACACCAAACTTAGCTTTAGTTAATTTTGGGTTAGTTTATTGGAGCGGTTGATTACCAACCAACAACTTCAATCCTGCTTAAAAGACCAGTGTTGTATAACTTTATAACAGACACCATCAGGTTCGCTACAGGATTCAACTAAGCAAAAGCCTGTTGCGCGCCAGAGCAGTGGTTCAATCTTTAGTTCTGGTAAATAGTGGGCTTGGCGGGCCATTGTAATATGTGGGCTATAAGGGCGGATCTCCGTACGCAGACCGTAGTTTGCGACGACGGAATCCAGTGCGGCCTCCAGCATAATTGCTTCAGGAGCTGCCCGCCGGCAGCTCAGGCACAAGATTTTAGGCTTGCTCCAGTAACTCAAACAGTCAAAGGTCAGGGTAAAAGGCTGTGAGGTAATATTTTCGACGGACTGTCTAATTAAACTCTCTACATTAGTGTCAATATGCCCCATAAAAATCAGAGTTATATGGAAATTATGCGCTGGTACCCATTTGAACTCATGTGCAGCAATGGATTGACTCAGCTCGGTCACCGCTTGGCGAGTTTTGGTATCAGGCCACAGTGCAAAAAATAATCTTGATGTGTTAGGCATGGTGAGGCTGAAGCATTTATTTGATGCGAGACATGTCCTGATTTATTTCGATCAGATCCAATTCTTCCGGATCAAATTCGCCGCCTATCCATTCCATATAAGAATCGTGCTCTTCGTGCTGTTTATCCCGAAGTGCTTCTAAAAAGGTTTTGTAGCCCCATACGCCACCGACATCTTCCGGCGGACAAGCCCGCTTTCCTTTAATACATTGTGGATATGTTTCGTTCGGATCGTCCAGTAGGATTTTTTCCACGACGATCTGATGTCTCCAGCTATCGCCAAAATCATATTCATAGACGAATTTGCATTTGATTGACGGTGCAATTTGTTCTAGCTTAAACAGGCTTTCATCTAGATCCTCCTGGGCTTCATCTTCAAAGGGAAGGCTGTAAAATTGGCTATCAATAATAAATTGATGCAAATGACTGTCGGTCCAGCCCATCCCCGCCTGTATCACTTGATGCAGTTGGTACAGGTTAAAGTTGCCAGGAACAAAGACGCGCCGCCAAATAGGCGGATGCGTATCGATTAGAGTTATTTTTAACTGGTAAATAAAGCTGGACGATTTTGTTGGCATAAAGACTTTCTCCTAGTGATTTTTATGAACAAGGTACGGTACGATTATCGCGGTATTTGTTAAAAGAATAGAAACGTTAGATAAAAAGTGATCCAAGAGGGCGCGCTGGGTAAATTCCCCCAAGAATCGCAGCGTTGAGTGCTCCTGTTACTTCTTTAAGATTGCCTGGCAAATTGTTTAGGGTTTGTCTGGCTAACCACGCAAATGCCATGGCTTCAACATGATCGGGATGGGCGCCGTACTGCTCTGTTGATTCAACAGGGCAAGTGCTGTGTTGCCGGATTAGTTCAAGCAAATAGTCATTATGTATGCCACCACCGCAAATCAATATCCGCTCGGTTGCCGGAGCGTGTTTTTTGATAGCCTCACAAATTGTTATTGCCGTTAAAAAGCATAAGCTGGCTTGTATGTCTTCGGCTTTATAATTGAGTGGGTCAAAATGTTGATAAATCCAAGGTAGTGAAAAATATTCTTTACCGGTACTTTTGGGGGGGGGCGTGTCAAAATAAACATCCTGTTTTAATAAAGACACTAAGTCGTGATTGATTCTTCCCGTTTGAGCCCATGCACCATTTTTATCATACGATAAGTTTTTCTGTTGCTTGATCCATAAATCCATCAAGGTGTTGCCAGGGCCAGTATCAAAGCCGATGACTTTTTCTGACTGATGTTTGGGCAAGACGGTAATATTGGCAATGCCGCCGATATTGACGATGCAGCGAAATTCAGTTGAATCGTGAAATATGGCTCGATGAAAAGCAGGAACCAGCGGTGCGCCTTGGCCTTGGGCTGCAATATCCCTGCGCCTGAAATCAGCGACAGTAGTAATGCTGGTTTGTTCGGCGATGATGTTGGGGTCGCCAATTTGCAGGGAAAAGGGAAATTCCGCGTCCGGCGCGTGGTAAATAGTTAATCCGTGACTACCAATTGCTTGGACTGCTGCTGCGGATATACTGACTTTAGCTAGCAGGCTATTTACGGTCTCTGCGAAAAGTCTGCCGAGTTGTGCATCCATAGTACCGTATTCTTTGAGCGAGATTAGCGCATCAGGCTTGCTGAGTTTTTGGATGAGGTCTTGAATGTTGGTCTGAAAGGGTTGATATTCAAAGCCGACAAGATGGGCTTTTTCGCCGTTGAAATCAACAAGCGCACAGTCTATACCATCCAGACTGGTTCCAGACATCAGTCCAATATAGAGTTCAGGCATACCGCTTCGGTTAATCGTAACGAAATAATTGCGGAGGCAAAGTAATACTAGGCGTCATGGTCGTGTGAGATTTCGCCATTAAACTTTTAGCCTTGACCTGATTGAGTTGAGCAAAAAAAGGTTGTGTTTGAATGTTAAAATCCGCCAGCAATGCGTTACTAATAGGCATGGAATGAGGTATTTTGACAGTCTCTGGATCACGATAAAGTCCGTCCACATGAAATTCGTAATGCAAATGCGGCCCTGTGGCTAAGCCCGATTGCCCTACATAGCCGATAACATCACCCTGTTTAACATGATTTCCGACGGCCAAACCTTTTTTAAAGTCGGACATATGAGCATAAAGCGTTTCATAATGATCGTTATGTTGAATGATCACTACTTGCCCATAAGCGCTTTTACTGCCGCTGAAGCTGACGATCCCGTCTCCAGTTGTTTTAATTGGCGTACCTATTCTTGCAGCATAATCAATGCCCTTATGGGCGCGTATTCTGTTGAGTATGGGGTGCATACGGTGCATATCAAAAGGCGAACTTATTTTTGCAAAGTCAACAGGTGTGCTTAAAAAAGCTCGTTGCATAGATTGCCCATCAGGCGTGTAATAACTGGCAACATCCGCTTCATTAATGTATCTGACTGCCGTGTGTGATATTCCCTGATTAATAAATTCTGCCGCAATAATGCTGTCACTATCCGTTTCTTTGCCATCAATTATTTTTCTTTCATAAACAACGGTAAATTGATCTCCAGGACGCAGATTAGTGGCAAAATCGATGTCCCAGGCAAAAATATCGGTCAGTTGCAGGATCAGTTCTTTTGATAAATCGGCTTCAAGTCCATCGAGAAATAACGAGGTTTCAATCGATACATGGGCTGTGTTAATTTTTGTGGTTTGTGTGTGTTCTTCAAGTAGTACAGAATGTAATATTTTGTCATTACTAGTGTGCGTGAGTTGATCTGATTCTGCATCATCTAGTTTAGACAGATAATTTCGTTGTGGTTTTTTACTGTTGCTGGGTTTTACTAAAACAGACTCGATAGTCTTGGAAGCAATAACAGTATGTTTTCTAGTCGCCAATTCAGAAACAGTAGCATGATTTTTGTGACCCGATTTCGATGGTGTAGTATCGTGCTTATTGTCTTTTAATGGTTTAGCAGCATGTGTTGGGTTTTTTGTGGTCGATTTTTCTGTTACGACGATTTTTTTTGAAGTTGTGGTAATGGCAACGGGCTTTGATGGTGTAGATGTTTTTTTGTCGTTAGTTTTTGTTTTAACAATAGTTTGAGGTGTTTTGCTTTCAGGTTTTATTGTTTTTGAATGAATTTTGGCTGTAGAAATGCTTTTATTTTCCTGCTTGTTGGTTGGTTTTGTCTGTGTGTGGCCGGTTATTGAAAAGGCTACGCTAAGTCCAAGAAATAAGTATATATGGATTTTATTTTTCACTGGGTTATGCTAAGTAATTAAAAGTTATATAAATCAGAAAGCATTTAGGTGTTTTCGCTCCATTTTAAGTGGTTTTAAAGGTTATTACCAATTAATTAGCTTGGACAAATTTTTTGTTCAACGGAGTTGCTGATTGATCTTATAATGTGCCATTTAAATCTTTGGAGAGAGACGTTGCAAGAGGATGTATTGGAACACCTGCTTAGAGGGACTGATGAAGTTTTAGTGAAGCAAGAATTAATTAAAAAGCTCGAAGAGGGGCGGCCTCTTCGCATCAAGGCGGGTTTTGATCCGACTGCCCCTGATTTACATTTGGGACATACCGTATTGATTAATAAGTTGAAACAATTTCAGGACTTGGGTCATGAGGTATTGTTTTTGATTGGTGATTTTACCGGCATGATAGGCGATCCGACAGGGAAAAATGTTACGCGCAAGCCATTGACTCGGGACGAGGTCATTGATAATGCTAGAACATATGAAGAGCAGATCTTTAAAATATTGGATCCGACTAAAACTCTGGTAATGTTTAATTCAAGCTGGATGAATGCAATGTCACCGGCTGATTTAATTCAATTGGCGGCCAAACATACGGTGGCCAGAATGCTGGAGCGGGATGATTTTAGTAAACGTTACAAAGGTGGGCAGCCGATTGCGATACATGAATTTTTGTACCCTTTAATCCAAGGTTATGATTCGGTGGCAATGAAAGCCGATGTCGAATTAGGAGGGACTGATCAAAAGTTTAACTTATTAGTAGGGCGGCAATTACAGGAAGCTTTTGGGCAAAAACCTCAAGTCGTTATGACTATGCCTATATTAGAAGGGCTGGATGGTGTGCAAAAAATGTCCAAGTCGCTGAATAATTATGTGGGCATAGCCGATTCTGCTGATGATATGTTCGGTAAGCTTATGTCTATATCTGATGAGTTGATGTGGCGTTATTTTGAATTGCTGAGTTTTCGGCCGATGACTGAAATAGGTTTGTGGGCGGAGGAATGCAAGCAAGGTGCAAACCCGAGAAACTATAAAGTAAGGTTGGCGCAGGAAATTATCGAAAGATTTCATGACGCAGCTTCTGCAGTCAAGGCATTGGAAAATTTTGAAGCCAGATTTCAGCGTGGTGCGATGCCAGATGAAATGGATGAGCTAGAACTAAAAATTGATGGGGCAAGTTACGCTATAGCAAATATATTGAAAGATGCGGGCTTAACAGAGAGTACCTCCGAGGCTAATCGTATGATAAAGCAGGGGGCGGTAAAAATTGATGGAGAAAAGGTTTCCGATCCAAAGCTTGAGATTCTGGCCGGCACCAATCATGTGTATCAAGTGGGAAAACGAAAGTTTGCGCGAGTGCAAATAATTGCTTGACCTGAAAAACGAAATAAGTATAATACGCAGTTCTTTCGGGGCAGGGTCTTTAAGGGATCCGGTGTTAGAAAGAAAAGTTGGCAAGGATGTTGACAAGTTGAATTGGCTCTGTATAATTGTCCAGCTCAACCGGGGGTTTACCTCGGCGCTCTTTAAAAATCTGATCAAAATAATTTGTGTGGGTGCTTGTGATGTGCTGTTTAGGTTAGTAATAAATAGTCGACATGAGAATCT
>CANNNV010000051.1 GCA_947506155.1 Methylococcaceae bacterium | reverse complement strand
GAAGGCGCTGAAACCGAAGGCGCTGAAACCGAAGGCGCTGAAGCTGGTTGCACTGTAGCCGGAGGCGCTGAAACCGCAGGCGCTGAAACCGAAGGCGCTGAAACCGAAGGCGCTGAAACCGAAGGCGCTGAAACCGAAGGCGCTGAAACCGCAGGCGCTGAAACCGCAGGCGCTGAAACCGCAGGCGCTGAAACCGCAGGCGCTGAAACCGCAGGCGCTGTAGCCGGTTGCGTTGAAACCGGAGGCGTCAGCACCATAAGCAAGGCCAGTAAACCGGGTTGCGTGGACTCCTTAGGCGTGACTGATGGGGTTGATAAATCTTCCTCAGGCCTTGTGCTTACTTTAGATTTGGCTTTGGTTTCGCTAGGCTTGGTTTCAGGGGATTCTTGTGCAGCCATTTCCGATTGCAGTAGATTATCGAAAGACGAGGCGTTGCCAGAACGGTTAACATTTGAGTAATCAGGCGAGGTGCTGATAGAGGGTAGTGACTGAATACTGCTCATTTTTGACTCGAATAACGACGTGAAGCACGTTCATCGGTTTGTTTTTGATCTTGGCTTTTTTCTTTATCTATTAAGTCTTGTTGCGCACGCTGGGTAAGTGTGTCAAAAGAAAGTCGTTTGCGCTCACAAAGCTGCCAATGACTGCGCTCTTTTTCTACAAACTGAAGGCTAGTTTGTACTATCCGATTTTGCTGAGCGATGGCTTGATCCAGTGCAGTCATAAATTGCTGAAAATTTGAGTAGTCGGTAACAGTCAAGCCTTGTGACAACTGTAGCTGGAGTTGGTTGGCATAGCTTTCACGATATTCCACCAGCAGGTTGAATTGTTGCTCGTTTTTATCACGAGCATGGTTGGCCTGTCCCAAGCGCTTGGCAGCATCCTCGGATTGCCGTGTGCTTAGGTCGGATAAGGTTTTAATTGCGTTTAAAGTAGCCATAGTTAATTATGGCGCAAATAGAGTTAGGGCATTTAGTTGAATAGAGAGCTAAGTTCCCTCAAGCTCTGCTCAATGCCAACACGCTCATTTATGCTTTGCTGTAAATATTGCTCAATTTTCTCGTGTCTAAGGATTGCTTCATCAAGTAACGGATCGGTACCGGCGCTATAAGCACCCACATTGATCAAGTCGCGGTTGCGTTGATAGCTGGACAACAGTTGTTTAATGCGCCGCGCTGTTTTTTGGTGTTCAGCATCCGTAATCATATGCATGGCGCGGCTGATAGATTGTTCAATGTCGATTGCCGGGTAATGCCCGGCTTCAGCCAGGGCGCGGTTCAGTACAATATGTCCGTCCAAAATTGCGCGGGCCGAGTCGGCAATAGGGTCTTGTTGGTCATCGCCTTCAGTCAGTACCGTATAAAACGCGGTGATCGAGCCGCCGCCGGATTGCCCATTGCCGGCACGTTCCACTAACGCCGGCAGTTTAGCGAATACCGAGGGCGGGTAGCCTTTGGTGGCAGGGGGTTCACCTATTGCTAGCGCTATTTCACGCTGGGCCATCGCATAGCGAGTTAATGAATCCATAATGAGTAGCACGTTCTTGCCCTGATCGCGAAAATGTTCGGCAATCACGGTGGTGTAGGCGGCACCTTGTAGACGTAGCAAAGGCGGTACATCAGCCGGAGCCGCGACCACCACCGAGCGCGCCATGCCCTCAGTGCCGAGAATATGCTCAATGAACTCCTTGACTTCACGGCCCCGTTCACCGATCAAGCCAACTACGATGACATCAGCGGAGGTATAGCGGGCCATCATCCCAAGCAGTACACTCTTGCCGACGCCGGAACCTGCGAATAGGCCCATACGCTGGCCTCGCCCAACCGTTAGCATGCTGTTAATAGCGCGAATGCCAACATCCAGCGTGGTAGTAATCGGTTCGCGCAATAAGGGATTGGCAGCCTGGACATACAGTGGAGCCGTTATTTTTCCTTGCAATGGACCTAAACTATCCAGTGGTCGTCCGGTCGCATCGAGAACCCGTCCCAGTAGTTCATCGCCTACCGGCAGGCGGCGGCCACGTTTTGCTGAATCGGAGAGATCTTTTTGTTCAAGTAATAACTGTGGCCGAACCTTGTCAGTTTCGGTAGCCATAACCAGCGCACCAGGTTGTACACCTTCTACATCGCCTAGTGGCATCAGAAATAATTGTTCTTTTTCAAAGCCGACCACTTCAGCCTCAAGCCGGTGGCCGCTGGGTAACGGCACATAACAAGGGCTGCCAATAGCCAGATTCAGGCCGGTCGCTTCCATAACCAATCCCGCGACACGAGTGATCCGCCCTGAAATCTTTAGCGTCTGGGTTGACTGGGCTTGATACTGGCAGTTTTGCAAAAAAGGCTGCCAAATAGAAGACTTGTTATTCATTAGGATTGCTGTTGCGCCTCAGTTATCAGCGCATTGCCAGCGATGCGTCGATTCGGTTTTAACCAGCTGGTGTTTTGACCGAGCGATTGCTGGAGCCTTTGCCAGCGAGTTTCTAGCGTGGCATCAATCTCATTGGCGGCGGTTTCAATACGACAACCGCCGCGTTCTAGGTGCGTATCAGCTAGTAAACGCCATCCTGGCTGTTTCAAATTTTCTTCCAGCGCAGTCTGAACCAACTCAATATCCAGTGGATGCAAATACACTGTGGTGGGCGTTTGTAAAGCTGGCAAGGCCTGCAAGGCCTGCTCGAGCACCGGCAATAAAAGCTCGGGGTGTACTAATAAAGTTGTTTTTAGCATAGCGTGAGCGAAGTCGAGCGCTAGTGCTAATAATTGATCGGCAGTGCTCTCGCGAGCAATCTGTATTTCCTGATCATAGTGCAGGCTTAGCTGTGCTAGTTGCTCACACATAACCGCCATTTGTTCACGGCTTTCCTCCGTGCCAAGCGCCAGACCTTCTTCATGCCCGGTTTTAAATCCTTGTTCATGTCCGCTGATTCGTCCTTCTTCAAGGCCGGCTTGATGGGCTTCGTCTCGCGCTGTGATGATTTCTTGCGCGAACTTAGTCATAGACGGGGTGGGTTGGCTGTGTTTTGGTGCGAGAGGTTCCTCAGCCAGTGAGGCCAATTCCCAGCGTTGGTAAGCCGTTTGTGATTGCATAGTTGGTTCTCTGCTAGACATAAGCGTCATCGCCGCCGGCGCTGGTTAGGGTAATTTGGCCTTCGTCCGACAGGCGACGTATTATTTGCAAAATGTCTTTTTGCTGTTTTTCGACTTCAGATAAACGCACTGGCCCTTTTGCTTCCAAGTCTTCGGACATCATCTCGGCTGCACGTACTGACATGTTTTTCAGAATTTTTTGCGTCACTTCATCTTTGGTGCCTTTGAGCGCGATAATTAATGCCTCAGAGGGTACTTCGCGGAGAATGACCTGGATGTCGCTGTCTTGAATATCAACAATGTCATCAAAGACAAACATTTGATCCATGATTTTCTGCGCGGTATCGGCGTTAAAGTCTTTAAGCTTATTCATCAGTGAGGTTTCGATGTCACTGTTCATGAAGTTCATGATCGAAGCCGTAGCGCGGATACCTCCTAGAACGCGCCGATTAGTTTCATTGCCGCTTAGTAATTCGGCCAGTACATCGTTAAGTTCAATCAATGCAGCCGGCTGAATACTTTCCATCGTAGTGATGCGTAGTATTACTTCATGACGTATGCGTTCCGAAAGTTCGGTGAGTACCTCACTAGCGTGGTAGGGTTCCAGATGAACCAAAATAGTAGCGATAATTTGGGGATGTTCAAACTGCACCAGTTCAGCTACTGCTTTTCCATCTAACCACTTAAGACTTTCAATTCCGCCAGATTCTTTGGTGATTAATATTCGATTAAGCAAGGACGTTGCTTTGTTATCACCTAAGGCTTTATTGAGTACATTACGAATATAGTTTTCTGGGTCAGTGCTAAAAGCGGCGCTGTTATCAGTCTCCTGGTGAAACTCAATCAGTACTTCTTGCAGTGATTCATGGGAAATAGATGTCATGGTAGACATGACTTTACCCAGCTTTTGTACTTCGCGAGGATCCAGATATTTCATGACCTCGGCGGCTTCATCCTGCCCTAAAGCGAGCATCAAGATGGCTGCTTTTTCAGTACTCGCGTCACTCATTGATACCTACCCAATTTTTCACCACATTGGCCACTCTTTGAGGATCTTCTTTCGCCATGTCTTTAGCGGATTGCAGCGGATCTTTTTCGATATTTTCCACAAGGGCCTCTCTAGTTTCTAATTCAGTTTCAACGATAGCTTCAGCTTCAGCCTCAGCTTCAAGGTCAACGACCTCAGCAGGTACGACTGGTGCGGCGGTCACGCGCTTGATCATCGGGCGCAATACTCCGAAAAACAGATAAAGTAGCACTATGCCGGACAACAAGTATTGAGCGCCTGTCTTGGCCATATCCAGGGTAGCAAATTGTTTCCAGAAGGGCTGTTCTGGCAAAACTTCCGTAGGTGTTATGTTAAAAGCGGTATTGACTACGTTAAGTGAGTCGCCGCGATCTTTGTTGTAGCCCATAGCCTCCTTAACCAAACCGGTGATTTGTTCTTTTTCTGCATCGGTCAGAGGCTTGGTGACCGGTTTTCCGTCGATAAATTCAGTTTTGTTGTTGACCACCACGGCGACCGTCAAACGTTTGATAGCTCCCATCGGTTGCTGTACATAACGTATTGTTTTGTCGATTTCATAATTGACTGTGGATTCTTTTTGCGAGTTAACTATACCGGCGGTTTTGTCCGCAGTAGTTGCAGCAGATGGCGGTTGGTTGGAGCTGGCTCCTGGAATACCACCGGCCTTGTCCGCATCCTTACTGCTGGATTCATTAGAATGTTCGCTACGTTTGGCGGGATTTTCTGGCTTGTAGGTTTCCGCAGCCTGTTCGCTCCGGGAGAAATCGACATCCACCGCCGCTTCAGCGCGCATATTGCCCGCCCCGACTATGGGAGATAAAATGGATTCAATGCGCCGGACTATACCACTTTGCACATCTTGCACATACTTCAACTGATTGGGGTCAAGGCGATGGCTGTCGTCCAGGTTATCAATCGACGATAGCAAAGCGCCATTTTGATCGACAATCGTAACATTTTGCGGGGTTAATTCCGGCACACTACTGGACACCAAATGTACGATAGCACTTACTTGACGCTGATCCAGTGAGCGGCCTGCATGTAAATTAAGCAGCACCGAAGCCGTTGGAAATTGTTTTTCACGCACAAACACCGACGGTTTGGGTATTGCCAGATGAACGCGAGAGGCCTGAATACTATCAATGGAATCGATAGATCTAGCCAGTTCGCCCTCTAATGCACGCTGGAAATTAACTTGCTCAAGAAATTGGGAAACACCGAGTTTTTGATTTTCCATCAGCTCAAAGCCGACATTGCCGCCCTTGGGCAGACCTTGGGCGGCCAATTTAAGACGCGCGTCGTGAACACGTTCAGCCGGCACCAGAATGGCGCCGCCACCTTCTGAATATTGGTAGGGAATGTTCATTTGCTGTAGCGACTCAATAATAGAGCCACCATCGCGATCAGAATAGTTTGATAGCAGCACCCGATAATCGGGTTTTTGCCCCCACATCCATACCGCAGCCATAATGCCCAACACCAGCGCAATGCCTGCTCCGACGGCTAGGCTACTGCCTAGCGGGCTTTGGAAAAAGCCGGTAAACGCGTTGGGTTGCACTTCAGGTATTTCAGCCATGGATATTCTTAGTGAAATGATTGGCGGTAAAATAACGCATGTTTGTTCGAGTTAATAATTTCAGTTTATACATTATCAGCCTTAGGTAGTTATTTAATGGCTGGAATACAGGGGTAAAATCATCAATGCTCAATCAGTTGGGTTCTGATGCTTGTGTTATCCTAACGGCTACTTAATGTGTCAGGAAGGTTCTGAAATGATCGCCATTGATAGCGGAAAAATAGAAGCTATGGTCGCGCAAATGCGCTCATCTGTTTCGACTATTGGTGCTCCTACAGCCCCCGTCAGCCAAGCTGGAGAAGCAGGGCGAGTTGATTTTGCTCAGGTATTCAAAGCGCAGATGGATCAAGTTAATACGCTTCAGAAACAGGCGAATGACCTTGGTGAGCGTTTTTCCTTGGGTGATGATTCGGTGAGCCTTTCCGATGTGATGATTGCCTCGCAAAAATCCGGCATTGCTATGCAAACCACACAACAAATACGCAATCAGCTGGTGTCTGCTTATAAAGATATTATGAATATGCAAGTTTAATGGGCGAGGTCATTCAATTTAAGCGACCCACGTTAGCGGAACGGCATAAATGCCAAGCCTATCGACAGCAAGCCGAGGACACTTGTCATTGAGCCAGTTGTCACAGAGCTTAAATTTGTAGGTGGTCTTAAGCGGGCTTTTGCCGGGGCTATGGCGGGAAGTTCTGCTGTCATCTTGAAGGCAAAATTTACAGACAAGGAATCAGGTAAAACCGTAGCGCACCCTGAATTTTATTCTCAGGCATCTGCAATGGCAGGAGCTTATTCTATGGGTGGACATGACAACGGCATGTTATTCAGGATTGCCAATTGGTTTTCAGCCTACGTACTACAAAATTATAAACAAGCCGTTGGGAGCTGGAGCCTCAATATTTGCTTTTGTAGGTACATGGAGGTTTGCCAGAGTAGTAAGTAATAAACCACCCAGTCCGTGGATAGCATGAAGAATCAACAGCTGCGTAGCGCGTAGGCTGGGGTGAGCTTGCGAACCCCAGCAAATTTAGCAACCAAGCCTAACTCAACGTTCCAGCGGAGCTTGGCTATCGCTCAGCCCGCTTAACTTTGCGTTAGGCTTATACAAATAAGGTAGTGAAATGAAAAAAATAATTATTACGCTGGTGTTCTGTGTCACACCTTTGCCAACGTTGGCTGCTGACTATCAATCAAAAATTAACGGATTAAAAGGAACTTGGCTTCTATCTCACAGCAACACTACCGACAAGATTACGCTAGATGGCGATGCTGTTTTAGCTAATGCCAAGGATGGAAGTTATAAAGCTTCAGGAACACTATTTTTAAATAGTAAGGGAGGAAGCGAGGCGTTTCTTTGCACATCAAGTCCCACAATACAATCATCACTTAACGTAGACTTTTTGTGCAATAGCGGAGGCGTTAATCCGCATTATTATGCCATAAACTTTAGTGAAAATAGCATTACAACGGGGTATTACGCGACAGCAGGAACAGGAATAGAGGCCTTTTTAATCTTAATGAAAAAAACTTACCCTATATCCTGACGGTTCGCTCATTTTTTTTAAAGTTCAATAGATTCAGTGGGTTCCAATGGACGGATGTGTTGTTTTTTAGCAAAACTCACAAAATTAACCATTAATAATCATTTGGTTACAAAAACTACCGAACCGAGGGTATATCTGGATATAGAATAACATCGGACGGTACTATACCGATTCAGTCTCCGAAGGCACCAACAAGCAACCAAATATTTTGTGTATTTAACTGGGCTGAATCCATATATCAGCAAATTTTCCCGGTATCAAATGGCGATTTTTTATCGTTTCCACCTTATACCTACCGATTTTACCAATCAACTAATTACTACCTCGCCGTCTCATCAACAGATAATCATGTTTATTACATGTCAGGACAGGACAATATAATGCACGATGTTGGTGATATTTCTGGATTTTTTCAGGAGTCTGGATGCCAGTAAAGAATAATTGGGATCAAAGTAAAATTAAATGCCCGAACTCGCGACGGGGTATGCAAGCACAAGCATGGGGTCAAGTCTTGCAATCACACATTTGGCCTAACCTTTAGGTTAAAGGGACGCACCGCCCTATGGCGGTTACAAAGGTTTGTTTTTATTTCTGGTTCGGTGGTTTCGCTCAATGTCCTTGAGCGGCGCGCTCCTTACCGTAACGTTAGGCGTACACACCAGAACAAGTAAAAAGGTAATACTTTATGCCGTTCCGGCTTTCATAAATGGGTGCTTTTAAATGAAAAGAAGTTTGATGTAAAACAGGGGAAATTAATTACCGTTTACCAGTGTAAACGGTGTTTGAAAACGAAAATTAAAGCGATGTAACTGTGGGTGGGGTGGCGCGAATGAATTCGCGCCCACATTGTTTATATCCACATTATTACTATCTGGGCAGTTCCGATGAACCCATCAGGTATTCATCTACGGCTCTGGCGGCTTGCCGGCCTTCGCGTATTGCCCAGACCACCAGCGACTGTCCACGTCGCCCATCACCTGCGGCAAATACTTTGTCGATCGAAGTGTGGTAATTTTTATCGGTGGCCTTAATATTATTGCGCTCCAGCTCAACTCCGAGTTCCTGCAACAAGCCTTCATGCACCGGGTGGACAAAACCTGTGGCTATCAACACCAGATCAGCATCTAGGCTGAAGGCACTGTTTGGTTTTTCGCTCATTTTCCATTGGCCACCTTCTTGTTTCCATTCAACTTCGACGGCATGCAGCAGGGTTATTTTCCCGTCTTTGCCGGTAACGCTTTGGCTGTTGACGCTCCAGTAACGTTGCTTGATGCCTTCGTGGTGCGAGGTGGTCGTGCGCAACTTATTGGGCCACAGCGGCCAGGTCAGCGCTTTGTTTTCTTTTTCAGGCGGTTGCGGCATGATTTCAAGCTGCACTACCGAGGCTGCGCCCTGGCGTAGCGACGTGCCGATGCAATCGGAACCGGTGTCGCCACCGCCGATGACCACGACATGCTTGCCGGTGGCGGTAATTGCAACATCGTCGGCGATTACATCGCCAGCATTGCGCTTGTTTTGCTGACGTAAAAAATCCATCGCAAAATGAACGCCTTCCAAATCATTGCGTCCTGCAACATCCAGATCGCGCGGCTTTTCGGAGCCGACGGCCAAAACCACGGCATCGAAGTCTGCCAGTATTTTTTGCGCGGAAATATCGGTGCCAATATGGCTGTTGGGCCTGAAGCTGACGCCTTCAGCCTGCATTTGCGAAATGCGTCTATCGATGTGGGTTTTTTCCATTTTGAAATCGGGAATACCGTAGCGTAACAAGCCACCGATACGGTCATTTTTTTCAAATACCACGACTTCGTGTCCGGCGCGCGCCAACTGCTGAGCGCAGGCCAGTCCAGCTGGACCTGAGCCTATGACGGCTACGCGTTTTCCGGTGCGTTGCGCTGGAATTTGCGGTTTGACCCAGCCCATGTCCCAGCCTTTATCGATAATTGCGCATTCTATCGATTTAATCGTCACCGGTTGATCTTGCAAATTCAGAGTGCAAGCGGCTTCGCAGGGCGCAGGGCAGATGCGGCCAGTAAATTCGGGGAAATTGTTGGTGCTGTGCAAAATGTCCAGCGACTGTTGCCAATTGCCCTGATACACACCGTCATTCCAGTCCGGAATAATATTATTGACCGGACAGCCTTGGTGGCAAAAAGGAATGCCGCAATCCATGCAGCGCGAACCCTGCTCGGCCAGTTCGGCCTCGCTGGGAGACAGTGTGAATTCACGATAATGCAGCACACGGTCACTCGGCGCGGTAGTGTGCCGTTCAGTCCGCGCTAGTTCTATAAACCCGGTTGGTTTACCCATTTTTAATACCTTCTACTTAATATAGAGTGTCGCAACGATTATGCCGTCGCGGATGCTTGATGTTCTTGTTCCGCCTTGATTTGTTTTAGCGCATCACGGTAATCGACCGGCATGACTTTAACGAAGCGGGGCAAATAAGCCTGCCAGTTTTCCAGAATATGCTGCGCTCGAGCGCTGTTGGTATAGCGCTGGTGATTTTCAATCAAATGCTTCAAGCGCTGCGCATCATGGCGGGTCATATCGGACATTAAGTCGTGTGTGTTAACGTCCTCGGAAATAGGTTCGATTTCTACCATCGCCATATTACAGCGTTTTTCAAAATCACCGGCTTCATCCAGCACATAAGCTATACCACCAGACATACCCGCCGCAAAGTTGCGCCCGGTTTGTCCGAGTACCACCACAACACCGCCCGTCATATATTCGCAGCCGTGATCGCCGACGCCTTCAACGACAGTCAGTGCGCCAGAATTTCGCACCGCAAAACGTTCACCGGCAACGCCACTGAAATAGCATTCGCCGCTGGTTGCGCCGTATAGTACGGTGTTGCCGACGATGATATTTTCAGCAGGATTAATCGGGCAATCTTTAGGCTGATAAATGGCAATACGTCCGCCGCTCATGCCTTTGCCGACATAATCATTGCCATCGCCTTCAAGGTCGATGCTGATGCCTTGCGCCAAGAACGCGCCAAAACTTTGTCCAGCCGTACCTTTGACCTTAATCGCAATGGTGTCATCAGGCAAACCTTGATTGCCGTAGCGCTTGGCAACTTCGCCAGACAACATGGCACCAAAGGTCCGGTTGATATTGCGGATGGGCGTATTAATGACGACCGGCGAGCCGTTTTCCAGCGCGGCTTTGGCTTCTGCAATCAGGGTATGATCGAGTGCTTGCTCTAAGCCATGATCTTGGTATTCGTGATGATAAACAATAGTGCCTGGGGCAACTTCAGGTTTATAGAACACTCGGCTAAAGTCCAGACCTTCGGTTTTCCAATGGTTTAAAGAACGCTGCATGTCCAGTTTGTCTGAACGGCCGATCAATTCATTAAAGTTGCGAAAACCCAGTCTGGCCATCCACTGGCGCACATCTTCTGCGACCATGAAGAAATAATTGACCACATGTTCTGGTTGACCGGTAAAGCGTTTACGCAGTTCGGGATCCTGGGTTGCGATGCCGACCGGGCAGGTGTTCAAATGACATTTACGCATCATCAAGCAACCTGACACGATCAACGGTGCGGTGGCAAAACCGAATTCATCAGCACCCAATAAGGCGCCGATAATCACGTCGCGTCCGGTGCGTAAACCACCATCGACTTGAACTGCAATGCGTCCGCGCAGTTTGTTCAATACCAGCGTTTGGTGGGTTTCGGCTAAACCAATTTCCCACGGCAAGCCAGCATGCTTGATTGAAGTCATCGGGCTTGCGCCAGTGCCGCCGTCATAACCCGAAATAGTCACATGATCGGCGTGAGCTTTGGAAACGCCCGCTGCAACCGTGCCTACGCCGACTTCAGACACTAACTTGACGCTGATGCGCGCAACCGGATTGACGTTTTTCAAGTCATGAATCAGCTGCGCCAGATCTTCTATCGAATAAATATCATGATGCGGCGGCGGTGAAATCAAACCTACGCCTCGGGTCGAATGACGTACTTTAGCGATGACTGCATCGACTTTATGGCCGGGCAGCTGTCCGCCTTCGCCGGGTTTTGCGCCCTGGCTGATTTTGATCTGAATGTCGTCGGCATTGACCAGATATTCAGTGGTGACGCCAAAACGACCGGAAGCAACTTGTTTGATTGCCGAGCGCATCGAATCGCCGTTCGGCAGCGGTTGGAAACGTTCCGGCAATTCGCCGCCTTCGCCGGTGTTGGATTTGCCGCCGATGCGGTTCATCGCAATAGCCAGGTTGGTATGCGCTTCATAAGAAATCGAACCGAACGACATCGCGCCGGTGACAAAGCGTTTGACGATATCGGCTGCCGATTCCACTTCCTCCAGCGGCACAGGCGTCGCGGCTTCCTTGAACGACATCAAGCCGCGCAAGGTCAGCAAGGCTTCATTTTGCTCATCGATTAGGCGGCAAAATTCAGCGTATTTTTCATAGCTGTTGCTGCGTGTCGCATGTTGCAGGGCGCTGATAGTTGCAGGCGTCCAGGTATGCGCTTCGCCGCGTATCCGGTAAGCGTATTCGCCACCGATGTCCAACGCATCACGGTACAGTGGGGAATTGCCGAACGCAAGCTTGTGACGGCGACTGGTTTCTTCGCTTATTTCGGTTAAGCCTGCGCCTTCTATGGTGCTGGTGGTGCCGGTGAAATAGCGATCCAGGAATGGTTCTGACAAACCGATTGCATTAAAAATTTGCGCGCCGCAATAGGACTGATAAGTCGAAATGCCCATTTTGGACATGACTTTAAGCAGGCCTTTAGACACCGCTTTAATATAATGCTTGTGGGCATCATATTCAGCAAGATCAGGAAGTTCCTGGCACAATCCGGACAGGGTATCAAACGCCAGATAAGGATTAACCGCTTCCGCGCCGTAAGCGGCCAGTAGCGCAAAATGATGGACTTCGCGGGCTTCGCCGGTTTCAACGACCAAGCCGACTTTAGTGCGCAGACCTTCGCGGGTCAGGTAATGATGCACCGCCGAGGTTGCGAGCAGCGCCGGGATGGCGATATGCGCCATATCCAGGTCGCGGTCGGACAGTGCCAGGATATTATTGCCTTCTTCTACCGCCTGTTTTACCGCGACACATAATTTATCAATTGCCGCTTCCATGCCGGCTGCGCCCAATTCTGCTGCGTAGCACAGCGTCAGGGTTTTGGTCTTGAACACGCCACCGGTACGCGCTTCGATGCGACGAATTTTTTCCAAATCCTGATTGGTCAATATAGGCTGTTCGACTTCCAGGCGCATGTGGGTGCCGCCTTCGTCCAGACCGAGTAAATTCGGGCGTGGACCGATCAGTGACACCAGCGACATGACCAGTTCTTCGCGGATCGGATCGATAGCCGGATTGGTGACTTGGGCAAAGCCCTGTTTGAAATAATCGTACAACAACCGTGAACGTTCTGATAATACCGCCAGCGCAGCATCGATGCCCATCGAGCTGATCGGTTCCTGACCGGTTTGCGCGATCGGTTTCAGGATAAATTCAATATCTTCCCGTGTATAACCGAAGGCCTGTTGCTTATCCAGCAGCGTGCGTGCGTCGGGTGCCATAGCCGAAATTTCCGGTGGCAGATCAGCGAGCAGGATTTGGGTTTTGCTCAGCCATTCAGCATAGGGGTGGCTGGCAGCCAGCTTGGATTTTAATTCGGCATCATCGATAATGCGCCCTTGTTCGGTGTCGATCAGCAGCATTTTTCCGGGCTGCAAACGCCATTTTTTGATGATCTTGTGCTGGGGTATATCGAGTACGCCCATTTCAGAGGCCATGATCACGAAATCGTCATCGGTGACCAGGTAACGCGCAGGACGTAAGCCGTTACGATCCAAGGTCGCGCCGATTTGGCGGCCATCGGTAAAGGCAATCGCCGCTGGGCCGTCCCACGGTTCCATCAGTGCGGCATTATATTCGTAAAACGCGCGCAGCTTTTCATCCATCAACACATTGCCTGCCCAGGCTTCGGGTATCAGCAGCATCATGGCATGGGCCAGGGTATAACCGCCAGCCACCAGTAGCTCCAGGGCATTGTCGAAACAGGCGGAATCTGATTGTTCTTCGGCGATCAACGGCCACAACTTGTGTATGTCGTCGCCCAATACGTTCGACGCTATGGCGTGACGGCGCGCCGCCATACCGTTCACATTGCCGCGCAACGTGTTGATTTCGCCATTATGGGCGATGAATCGGAACGGATGCGCCAGATCCCAGGTTGGAAAAGTGTTGGTGGAAAAGCGCTGATGCACCAATGCCAGGGCGCTGTCCATGCGTTCGTCGCTCAAGTCGGCATAAAATGCGCCGACCTGGTCTGCCAGCAGCATACCTTTGTAAACGATGGTACGTGAAGACAATGACGGGATATAGAATGAGTGGCCCTGGTCCAGTTGCAAATCACGCACCGCGTTTTCAACCAGTTTGCGAATGACAAACAGTTTGCGCTCGAAAGCGTATTGATCGGCGCAATCAGCTCCACGGCCAATGAAAATCTGCCGTATAACCGGTTCAACGGCTTTTACCGACTCGCCGAGGGTCTGGTTGTCGACAGGTACATCGCGCCAGCCTAATAAAACGGCTTTTTCGCGGGTAATGATGTCGATTAATAACTGCTCACACGTCGCTCGATTAGCGGCGTCGCGAGGAAAAAACACCATGCCGGCGGCATAAGCGCCAGCTTCTGGCAGCGGAATGTTTAATTTATCGCATTCAGCGCGCAAAAAAGTATCGGGCATTTGAATCAAAATGCCTGCGCCATCACCGGCATGAATATCGGCACCGACCGCGCCACGGTGGGTCAGGTTTTTAAGTAATTCCAAACCCTGACGTACGATTTCATGGCTTTTTTGACCTTTTATATGAACGATAAAACCCACGCCGCATGCATCATGTTCATTGCGCGGATCATATAAACCCTGTCTGGTCGGTAGCGTACTTTGACTCATTGTCACCTCGAAAAAATGTTACAAAAGGGCTGTTATTTTTTAATTTAATAACCCTCGTTGCGTGCCTATTTTGATGCTTGCATCAAAGGCTACGGCGCGGCAAAACCAGTTAATTATACGGATGACATCTTGTTCTGTCACGTAGTCTTTTGCTGTACTTAATCGTCCCATTATTTATTATCGGTGCAGGTATTTTTCTTGTTGCTTAGAGATGTGGTATTTTAAGCGAATTTACGTTTTGATGGGTTAGCTATGAAAGAAGACTTTGATGTGGTCATTGTGGGCGGGGGCATGGTTGGCGCGGCGGTGGCGTGTAGTCTTGGCGGCAGTGTGTTAAAAGTAGCGGTGATCGAAAGCTTGCCGCCACAGGCTTTTGCGCTTGATCAGCCGCATGATTTAAGGGTTTCTGCACTCAGTATTGCGTCGAAAAACATTCTGGAAACTGTCGGCGCCTGGAACGGCGTGGTCAGTCGAAGATTGTGCCCATTTCGCAGGATGCGGGTTTGGGAAACTGCAGGCGACACCGAGTTTTGCAGTGATGATATTGATTATCCGGAATTGGGTTATATCGTTGAAAATCGAGTTACCCAGTTGGCGTTACTGGAGCGCTTGCAGGATTTTGACAATGTTGAATTGATGTGTCCGGCTAGCATTACTAAGATCAATTATTCGGCCGATAAATCGCCCGAAGTGGTGTTAAACGATGGCCGAATTTTATCGGCAAAAGTATTGGTTGCCGCCGATGGTGGAGCATCCAGAGTCAGGCAAGCCGTGGGTCTGGGCGTAACCAGTTGGGATTATAACCAGCATGCCTTAGTGATTTATATTGAAACGGATTACGAGCAGCAGGATATAACCTGGCAACGCTTTGTACCTAGCGGTCCGCAGGCATTTTTGCCACTAACCGGACACTATGGCTCTATTGTTTGGTACAACTCGCCGGAGGAGGTGACTCGCTTGAAAGCGTTGTCGCCGGAAGATTTACGATGTGAACTGGTTTCCACTTTTCCTGATTGTCTGGGCAAAGTTAACGCGGTTCTGGGTACGGCGAGTTTTCCGTTAAAACGCCAGCATGCGCAAAGCTATGTCAAGCCGGGCGTGGTTCTGGTTGGTGATGCGGCACATATGATTAATCCGTTGGCCGGGCAGGGGGTAAATATCGGTTTACTGGATGCAGCAGCATTGGGCGAGGTATTGGTCGAGGCGAGCAAACAAGGTCTTGAACTCGGTGATTTGAGAGTTTTAAGACGCTATGAAAAAATGCGCCGAAATGAAAATCTGAAAATGATGACGGTTATGGATGTGTTTTATCGGGTGTTCAGTAATCAGCTGTTGCCGGTCAAGTTTTTGCGTAACCTGGGGCTGGGCTTGGCTGAACGGATTTTACCTGCGAAAAATAAAGTGATGCGCAGTGCTATGGGGCTGGAGGGTCAGTTGCCCAAACTTGCGCGGGGCCAGCGAATTATTTAGTTAAAAAAAAGGGGCCAGAAGCCCCTTACGTAGCGTTATTCAGCTTTTAGTCGTCGTTTATATCGATAAAAAGCCCGCAATCCAACAAAATATAAACGTGAATTGTCTGAATGTTGATAGCTTTGCGTTCTAATGCTGTCGTAAAGTTTAAAGGCTTCAATAGTCAGTTTTTTAGCTGTCATGGTGTTAATGCTCCGGTCTTGTTAATCGCCTATTCGCGAACGGAAGACACTAAGCTATAAGACTAAACATTGAAATACCGTGAAATACGTAGATATTTTTTTTATCGCTTGCGGCGGTATTCAAGTTTATAAATAACCCCAAGTTTGTCATCGCTAATTAACAAACTGCCATCCGCTTGCTCCAGAATATCAACGGGACGACCCAGCACCGTGCCGTCTTTATTTAGCCAGCCATCAATAACAACTTGTTCAGATACCGGTTTTGCGTTGTTGAATTTTATCAAGCTAACACGGTAGCCTTGTGCTTCGGAACGGTTCCAGGAACCGTGTTCTGCGACAAATAACTGGTTTTTGTATTCGGCTGGAAACTGCTGGCCGCGATAAAAACGCAGTCCCAACGGCGCGATATGCGCTTTGAACTTCCAGACCGGCGCAGTAAATTGCTGGCATGTTGTGTTTTTGGACAGTTCCGGGTCTGGCGTGTTTCCGCCATGACAATAGGGGAAACCGAAATGCTCTCCGGCAGTCGTCCACTGATTAAGTTCATCGGGCGGCAGATTATCGCCCAAATAATCTCGACCATTATCGTTAAAAAATAACGCATTGGTTTCGGGTTGCCAGTCAAAGCCAACAGAACTTCGGATTCCCTTGGCCAGCGTCTCAAAGTCACTGCCATCCGCATTTAATCGGACCAACGAGCTAAAGATTGCTTTATCGGGTTCGCAACTGTTACAAGGCGCCCCGACTGCGGTGTACAGCTTGTTGTCAGGGCCAAAGCGAAGATACTTCCAGCCGTGATGCTGCTCTGACGGGAATTGATCGTAAATCACCACCGGTTTTGGCGGATGGGATAATTGTTGACTGATTCGGTCAAAACGAATAATGCGATTAACCTCGGCGACATAGAGCGAGCCATCCTTGTAAGCAACCCCATTGGGCATGTATAAGTTGCTGGCAATGACATAACGCTGATCCGACACACCATTGTTATCGCTGTCTTTTATCGCATAAACTACGCCTTCGACGCCGGTACCCACAAACACGATGCCGTTATCGCCCGCAGCCAGGCTGCGCGCATTGGGCAGATTGTCGGCAAAAATAGATAGCACGAAGCCTGCTGGCACTTGCAATTGCTTTAAAATATCTTGATGACTGCTGGCTTGTGCAAAGGCAAAACAAGGCATTGTGATTAAAAGCAAAAACATTTTTAGGTTAAACATTCTCAGGTCCTTTCAGTAGCAGGGTAAAAATCATCGGTTTTTGCGCGAGATACCCCGTCCTTTAGGTCGGGGAGGGATAGCGCGTCGGTGTTAGCCGACCCAGCTCATGCAGCTCCTATTGCGTTTGCTATCTTTAAAAAATTAGGTGCTTGTCTTTCCAAGCGGTCAACCCGTGAGG
>CANNNV010000050.1 GCA_947506155.1 Methylococcaceae bacterium | reverse complement strand
TTTCAAAAGGGAGGCAAATTGAGCATTTGTCGCGTGGGGTTGTTTTCATGAGACACCACCATGATTTTAGTTGTAACCACTAAATACGGTATCTAACAAAATCAATCACATGTCAAATTTAACTACCCCCCATAATCCGGTACAATCAGGATTGATTTTATGTTGTTATAATATGAACATTTTTTTAGATGAAAAGCTTAATTGCATAAGCACTTAAGCGTGATTTAAAACAATGCTCTATGATATTTTCAAGCATAATTTTAACGCCTTAAAAATCCCTTGGAAGTTTCGAAAAATACTCAAATCCGAAGCATAACCGTACTGCACAAACAGAGCTCTTGCAATGACATCAAAAAAAACTGCCCCGTTGGATGATGAAAATCAGTCGCTGCCTATTCACAAATTTCCTATTGTTGGCTTGGGCGCTTCCGCTGGCGGACTGGAAGCTTTCGAGCAATTTTTTCGCAATATGCCAAATGACAGTGGCATGGCGCTGGTCTTGGTCTCGCATCTGGATCCCAGTCATGCCAGTATTCTCACTGAAATAGTGCAACGCACCACAAGCATGCCGGTGGTTGAAGCTTATGACCAATTGCAGGTGGAGCCTAATTGCGTTTATGTAATTCCCCCGAATCGTGATATGACTATATTCCACGGTGCTTTACAACTGAGTATGCCGGGCATGCCGCACGGACAGCGTATGCCGATCGATGCCTTTTTGCGTTCGCTGGCTGAAGATCAGGTCGAAAAATCCATCGGCATTATTCTGTCGGGCACCGGCACCGACGGAACCCTGGGCTTACGCTCCATTCTCGGCGCAGGCGGCATCACTATTGCGCAGGAGCCGACTACCGCCAAATTCGACGGCATGCCCTCTAGCGCGATTCAGGCTGGCTATGTCAACCATATCCTGCCCGTCGAAAAAATGCCAGAATTGTTGGTTTTAGGCATACACACGTTAATTGTCCAGTCTTCCAAGCCAATCCTTGCATTAAGCGGTATCAACCGAATTCTGCTGCAATTACGCAATCACACCGGCAACGATTTTTCGCTGTATAAAAAATCCACCATCACCCGTCGCATCCAGCGTCGTATGTCGCAAAACAATATTGAAGACACTGATACCTATGCCCTCTATCTAAAGGAAAATCCAACCGAAATAGCCTCGTTGTTCAAAGAACTGCTGATCAATGTAACCAACTTTTTTCGCGATCCTGAGGCCTTCGTAGTACTAAAGCACGACATCCTGCCGACCTTGTTAACGAATAAACCTGATGACTACACTTTTCGTGTCTGGGTGGCCGGTTGCGCGACTGGAGAGGAAACCTATTCAATTGCAATGGTGCTACGTGAACTAATGCATGAAAATCATTACAATTTTAGAGTGCAGCTGTACAGCACCGATCTTGCTGATGATGCCATAACCATCGCTCGTAGCGGTTTCTATCCACCTAACATCACCCTAGATGTTACGTCTGAGCGACTGCGTCGTTTCTTCATCAAGGAAGACAGCGGCTATCGGGTCAAAAAGGAAATTCGCGAAATGGTAGTTTTCGCGGTTCAGAACGTCATCAAGGACCCGCCTTTTACTAAGCTCGATCTGCTTAGTTGCCGCAATTTGATGATTTATCTGGAGCCGGAACTGCAAAATCGTTTAATTCCTGCTTTTCACTACGCTCTGAAGCCCGATGGTGTGCTGTTTTTGTCACCGTCTGAAGGCGTCGGCAGTCATACCGAGTTATTTACACCACTGAACCGCAAATGGAAGTTCTATAATGCGGTTCCGTCCCTCTCCTCAGCTCGCGCCCTACTAAGCAGCAATTTGAGCTGGACTGCTGAACCGGTGCATAAAGCGCCGGAGGACGTTATAAAAACAGCCAAAGAAACCAATTTAGCCGAACTGACTCGACGCACCTTGCTGCAACTGTATGCGCCCGCCTCGGTCGTTACGGACAGCAAGGGTCATATTCTTTATGTCTATGGCGAAACTGGAAAATATCTACGTCCAGCACCAGGCCAGGCCACGTTGAACATGATCGATATGGCGCGAGAAGGGCTGCAACTGGAGCTGCGCTCAGCGATCATGTCGGCCAGTTCAAACACCCCGACCCTGAACCGGGAATTGTCGGTCAAAACTAACGGTGATTTTCACCCGGTGTCGCTCAGTGTACGCAACCTGTCTAACCAACAGGAACAAGAGCTACTGTTAATCAGCTTTCAGGATATAGCTCCTAGCCCAGCCGAAAAACTTAAAACTAAACCTGTCCGCCGTGCCACCAAACCCGAGGAACTGCGCCATATAGAGGAGCTGCAAAATGAACTCGCCTACACCAGAGAAAACTTGCAGGCAACCATTGAGGAGCAGTTTGCTTCCAATGAAGAACTTAAATGCACCAACGAAGAAATGCAATCGACGAATGAGGAGCTACAGTCGACTAATGAGGAATTGGAAACTTCCAAAGAGGAGTTGCAATCCATCAATGAAGAATTAATCACCGTAAATTCAGAACTACAAGCCAAAATTGTGCAACTGGCCGACATGCAAAATGACATGAAGAATCTGCTCGACAATATTCACATCGGCACCATCTTTCTCGATCAACAGCTGATCATCCGGCGTTTCACCAGCGATGCCACACAAATCTATCGCTTAGTTGCCTCGGATGTGGGCCGTGCGCTAGGCGATATTAAGCCTGAGTTGGAGGGTGAAGACCTGCTGGAGGCAGCCAATGCCGTCCTTGATAATCTGGTGCCGATAGATCGTGAAGTGAGAACAATTGACGGTAGCTGGTATGTCGCACGCATCCAGCCCTACCGGACCCTGGAAAACATGATTGATGGTGTGGTGATGACCTTCACCAATATCACCGAACATTCCCGGAATGTAGCGACACAAGAGGCCAGATTACTGGCCGAAAATATCGTCAATACGGTGCGCGAACCGCTGTTGGTACTTAATTTAGACTTGAAAGTCATAACGGCTAGTCGTTCGTTTTACCAGAGCTTTCAAGTAACTGCCGAAGAAACTCTGGGGTGTCCGGTTTACGAACTGGGTGAGGGGCAATGGAATATTCATGCCCTGCGCGAACTGCTGAAGGCGGTTTTGTCGGATAACCAGAGTTTTGATAACTATCAGATAGATTATGATTTTCCGCGTATTGGCCACCGGAAAATACTACTCAATGCCAGGAGCATGATCGGGCATATTGGTGAACCGCAGTTAATTTTACTGGCGATGGAGAACATCACTGACAAGCCTTAGCGATACCCATAAAACTCGGTCCAGGGCGTAGATATTCTTTAAGTAATAACACTGATTGATCGTAAAAATTGAACCCACTATCCTGGCGATTGCATTTCACCCGCCGATTTTTAAGCTTGTCCAAGCAAACTGGGGTCACCACAGTAGATATTTTAGACTCGGTGTGGTGAGACGACCTTAAAGGAAAGTGGGGATTTTATATGAATAGCAAAACGATTCAAACAAAAGACTACCTAAATCCACGAACCGAAGCCGAAAAAAAACTCGCGGGCACTTTACCAAACGCATCATTGTATTCTGCGGAAGATCTACTGCATGAACTACAGGTACACCAAATTGAGTTGGAGATGCAAAATGAAGAATTACAGAGAGCGCTTGCCGCACTGGATGTCGCCCATCATCGCTACCTTGATCTTTATGAATTTGCTCCTGTTGGCTATCTCACCTTGTCAAGTAATGGTGAAATCATCGAGATCAATCTGACTGCCACCACCATGTTAAATGTGGATCGCAATGATCTACTCAACCATCAGTTTTCTAATTATATTGCCCCCCAAAACGCAGATAACTGGTATAAGAAATTTCGCAGTATGCTAGCGCAAAAAACCACAGCAACTAATCTTGAATTAATGCTCAAGCGCGGTGACAGTGAGTTCTATGCTCGACTGGACTGCCTAGTGGTGATAAACGATAAAATCCCGACGCTACGTATTACGCTTACCGACATCACCGAAAAAAAGCGTATTGAAGAAGAATTACGCATCGCCGCTGTTGCCTTTGATGCTCAAGAAGGCATTATGATCACCAATGCCGACAAGGTCGTTTTTCGAATTAATAAAGCCTTCACCGACATCACCGGTTACAGTGCCGAAGAATTAATCGGCCACCATCCTCCTCTATTCAAATCTGTCCGCCACCATGAAAACTTTTACAATGAAATATGGGAGTGCGTTAACAGTAATGGGTTTTGGGAAGGCGAAATCTGGGATCGGCGCAAAGACGGTGAAATCTACCCACAATGGCTGACCATCACCGCAGTTAAGGACGATAAAAAGACTACCACCCACTATGTTTACTTACATAACGACATCTCTTCATTAAAGGCTTCGGAGGAGGTCATAAAACAACTGGCTTTCTATGATCCACTGACTTCATTACCAAACCGAAGACTGCTGCTAGACAGATTACAACAAGCATTAGCCGCTAGCGCACGTAGTGAAAAGTATGGGGCTCTGTTATTTATTGATCTGGATAACTTCAAGTCACTTAATGATGATCTAGGTCATGATATGGGGGATGTGTTGCTTGAGCAAGTCGCGCAACGCCTTGTTGCTTGTGTGCGAGAGGGTGATACGGTATCTCGCCAGGGTGGCGATGAGTTTGTGATCATGATGGAAGAACTGAGTGAGCATCCTGAAGAAGCAGCTGCGAAAGCTAAAACCATCGGCGAAAAAATTCTTACATCACTGAACCAATCCTACCAGCTACTCCATCGTGAGTACCAAAACACGCCAAGCATAGGAATCACCTTATTCATCGATCATTTGCACACGATTAATGCATTGATGAAACGCGCGGATATTGCGATGTATGAGGCCAAGTCAGCCGGTCGCAATACCTTGCGCTTTTACGATCAACGCATGCAAGAGGCAGTTACGGCACGTGCCGCTTTGGAAAAAGACTTGCGTTGTGCATTGGAAAAAAAAGAATTTGAACTCTATTTTCAGCGGCAGGAGTGTACCGATGGCTCAACTGTTGGCGCTGAAGTATTGTTGCGTTGGAATCACCCGGAGCGCGGACTTATCTTACCGGCTCAATTCATTCCTCTGGCCGAAGAAATTGGCTTAATAATACCTATAGGTCTATGGGTATTATCAAGTACCTGTGCCCAGCTTAAGTTATGGAAAAAACATAAAAAAACCAGGAAGTTGAGGCTTGCCGTTAATATCAGCGCCCGCCAATTCCATCAAACCAACTTTAACCAGCAACTCTGTACTCTGCTGAAGAAAAATACCATCAGCGCAGATCGTCTCATACTTGAATTCACCGAAAGCTTGGTATTCCAAAATTTCAATGACAATATTGACAGCACCCTTGTTAAGATGCAGAAACTTAAAGCCATAGGCGTAAGCTTCTCTATGGATGATTTCGGCACCGGTTACTCATCGTTGTATTATCTAGCAAAACTTCCCTTCGACCAACTAAAAATAGATCAGTCTTTCGTATCTAACATTGGACTCAAGTCTACCGATACGACTATTGTGCAGACTATTATCGGTATGACTATCAACCTCGGCATGAACATCATTGCCGAAGGTGTAGAGACACAAGATCAACGCAAATTTCTGGAACTTCACGGCTGCCAAACCTACCAGGGCAATCTACTCGGCCGCCCCATGCCACTATTGGAGTTTGAACGATCTTTAAATTTAAATTAGGTTGTTCAAAACAGAAATTCTAATCACCTACCTTAGCTAAAATAAGGGCATGTTTTTCCTCCGCCCATCGTTCTCGATTGTACATAATCATCCCCGGCTTCCACGCTACTACTGAGTGAGCTTTCAGCAATTTTCTCTTAGCAATTTCATGCAAACATTGCGTATCAGGTTATATCAGCCAAATTTCCCTTAGTTTCTAGCCACACTTTCCGGTCTTGCGAGCGTTTTTTCGCCAGCAATAAATCCAGCTGAGCACTCGTGCCATCATCGTCGGCTACGGTTAATTGTACCAGTCTGCGGGTATCCGGGTTCATCGTGGTTTCTCGAAGCTGACTGGGGTTCATTTCGCCTAAGCCTTTAAAACGCTGGACATTGATTTGTCCTTTGAGTTTTTCGGCAGCGATACGATCCAGCACACCCAGTCTTTCAGCTTCATCCAGCGCATAAAATACCCGCTTGCCAACATCGATGCGGTACAGTGGCGGCATCGCGACAAACACATGACCAGCGACCACTAGCGCATTGAAATGCTGATAAAATAATGCGCAGATTAAGGTAGCAATATGGTTGCCGTCAGAATCAGCGTCAGCCAGAATACAGACCTTACCGTAACGCAGATTTTGCAAATCCGAACAGCCTGGCTCTATACCTAAAGCAACCGCAATATCATGGACTTCCTGCGACGCCATCACTTGATTGGATTCAACTTCCCAGGTATTCAAAATTTTGCCGCGCAACGGCATAATCGCCTGAAAATCCCGTTCCCTCGCCTGTTTGGCTGAACCCCCAGCTGAATCGCCCTCGACCAGAAATAATTCTGTCCGAGCTATATCCTGCGCTGAACAATCGGCTAGTTTTCCCGGCAAGGCCGGGCCGGAAGTAATTCTTTTACGGATGATTTTCTTGTTGGAACGCAGCCGCTTTTGGGCGCTGGAAATAATGATTTCGGCGATTTTTTCGCCTTCGGTCGGATTCTGGTTCAGCCAAAGACTGAAACTGTCCTTCGCTACGCCGGACACAAAAGCCACGCATTCACGGGAACTGAGTCGCTCCTTGGTTTGCCCTGAAAACTGCGGATCTTCCAGCTTGACCGACAACACAAAATGACAGTTTTCCCAGACATCTTCCGGAGCGACCTTAACGCCGCGCGGCAGGATATTTCTGATGTCACAAAACTCGCGCATCGCTTCGGTAAGCCCCGCCCTAAGGCCATTGACGTGGGTTCCCCCTTGCGCTGTAGGCACTAGGTTCACGTAACTTTCGGCCAGCACTTCGGCAGGGTTTTCAAGCGCCCAGACTATACCCCATTCAACGGCTTCATGATTGGCGGCGATATTACCCATAAATGGCTGTTCCGGACAATAATCAATATCGCCAATGCGATCCAGTAAATATTCCTTCAAGCCATCCTGATAACACCAGAAATACTCTTCGTCGGTTTGGTCAACTTTCAGTGAAATTTTCAAGCCCGGACATAATACCGCCTTGGCGCGCAACACATGCTTGAGTTTTAAAATTGATATTTTATTGGAATCAAAGTATTTTTCATTCGGCCAGAACCGAATAGATGTGCCGGTATTATTTTTCCCTACGTTTCCGGTCTCGGCCAGTTCAGTCTGCTTTTCGCCATCGGCATAGTCCATGCGGTAAATCTTGCCGTTGCGTTTGACTTCTATTTCAAGTTTCGCCGACAACGCGTTCACGACAGAAACCCCTACACCATGCAAACCACCGGAAAACTGGTAATTTTTATTGGAGAATTTTCCGCCCGCATGCAGCTGGGTCAAAATCACCTCGACACCCGGAATCCGTTGTTCGGGATGAATGTCGACCGGCATGCCTCGACCATTATCGCTGACCAGCACCGAATTATCTTTGTACAAAACCACATCAATGCCGGTCGCATAGCCGGCCATCGCCTCATCAACACTGTTGTCGACAACCTCCTGCACCAAATGGTTAGGCCTAGTAGTATCAGTGTACATGCCTGGACGTTTTCGTACCGGTTCCAATCCGCTTAAAACTTCGATTGCCGCTGCGTTATATTCGTTACTCATACTTCCTAATCACTCACAATTCAATTTCAGATATAATGCTTCGGTTTATTTACATCGTATCACTAAAAATACCTTTATCTCATGCCGAAAAAGAAAACCACGACTTTATTTGAAGACTCGCTCGCTGAAATTGAACAACTGCTTAATCAGTTGGAACAGGGCGATATTTCTCTGAAAGAATCGTTAAAGTCCTTTGAGCGCGGAGTTAATCTGACTCGAATTTGTCAAAAAGCCCTGTAACAGGCTGAACAAAAAGCTCAAATTCTAATTGAAAAAAAACGGCAATCAAACCTTGGAGATGTTTACCGATGAATAATGCGTTAAAAGACTATCTTGATTTTTGTCAAAATCGTGTAGAAAAAGCTTTAGAAGCTCGGCTGCCCAGTGAAAACATACTGCCTAAAAAACTGCATAGGGCTATGCGCTACAGTGTGCTGGATGGTGGCAAGCGCATGCGGCCGATGCTGACTTATTGCACTGGAAAAACCTTGGGTATAGCCCCGGAAGCGTTGGATGGACTGGCTTGCGCGGTTGAGTTTATTCATGTTTATTCACTGATTCATGACGATCTTCCTGCTATGGATGATGATGACCTCAGGCGCGGCAAGGCGACTTGTCATGTGGCTTTTGATGAAGCGACCGCTATTCTAACTGGCGATGCGCTACAGGCCTTGGCTTTTGAAATACTGGCTAATGATCCTAGCATCACTGCAACGGCTGAAGGTCGTTTAAAAATGGTTGTCGCCTTAAGCAAAGCCAGCGGGTCCCAAGGCATGGTAGGCGGTCAGGCCATTGACCTGGAATCGGTAGGAACTCGCCTGACCTTACCTGAACTGGAAAATATGCACATCCATAAAACCGGTGCGTTGATCCGTGCCAGCGTCACGATGGCTACACTAGCGAAAGCCGATGTAGATCCTGATGTCGCCAAAAAATTGGATAATTATGCAAAATGCATAGGTTTATCGTTTCAAGTTAAGGATGATATCCTTGACGAAGAAAGCGATACTGCAACCTTGGGTAAAACCCAGGGCAAAGATCAAGATAACAACAAACCGACTTATCCGGCGCTTTTGGGTCTGATGGGCGCCAAACAAAAAGCTGAGGAATTGCATCAGCAAGCATTGGAAAATCTAAATATTTTTGGTAGCGAAGCCGATTTATTGCGTGATTTATCACTGTATATTATTCAACGGGATCATTAGATTAGTCTCAGGTTTTATTTGATTTTCATAAATTTCATTATTTATCCTTCCACCATTGCATTTAAAAAGGGCAACACCGTTTTGAGTTTACACAGTTATCAATCAGTAGATCGCGAGCAATTAGCCAAAGACATTAGCGAAATTCACCAACAAGTTTTAGCCAATATCAGCATCAATGATTTTAAGCATTTAACAAAAATGGAACGTTGGGGGAAAATTTGTTCCGCCATCGGTTATGCGACGGCCTGGATTGCGCCCAACCCATTTTCTGCATTTTTAATCAGCCAAGGCAGTTTTACACGCTGGACACAAGTAGTACATCCTGTTGGCCATAGAGCCTACGATAAAATTGAAAATATAAACGAAAAATATACCAGCAAGAAATTTGCGCAAGGTTGGAGACGTTTTATAGATTGGCCGGATTGGATAACGCCTGCGGGTTGGCATCAAGAGCACGATGTATTACACCATTATAATTTAGGTGAAAAAAGTGATCCCGATCAAATACAACATAATATGGAATGGCTAAGACAATCAAATCTGCCGATGTGGCAACGTTATACTATTGTTGCGCTTTTTTCCGGGATATGGAAGATTGCCTATTACACACCTAGAACGCATAAGGAATTGCAGTTAAATTTAGCTAAAAAGCAAGGTGACATTGAACCTGTGATGACCCGTCTTGGGGCGTGGAGTTTATTTACCAAACAAGGTAGAGCATTATGGCTACATAGTATCTTGCCTTACACCGCCTATCGCTTTGTGTTGTTGCCTTTGCTGTTTTTTCCCTTAGGAAATTATGCTGTTATCAGCGTATTAATTAATTTAATTCTGGCGGAAATTTTTACCAATATGCACAGTTTTCTGGTGATAGTGCCGAATCATGCGGGTGATGATGTGATGATGTTTGATGAAAAAGTCCAAGGCAAGGGCGAATTTTATTTGAGGCAGATTTTAGGATCAGTGAATTACCCAACAGGTTCTAATTTGAATGATTTTTTCTACGGCTGGTTGAATTATCAAGTTGAGCATCATTTATGGCCAGATATGCCTTTAAATCAATATCAAAAAGTGCAACCACAAGTGATGGCATTGTGCAAAAAACATAATATCCCTTATCTTCAACAATCTGTTTTTAAAAGGTTGTTAAAAGCGGTAGATGTTATGGTGGGGAAAACCTCGATGTTAAAGCCCGGCAAAAATAATTATGGAATGTAAAAAATAAAAATCCAACAGCTCTCTTTAAAACCCTTTTAACTGCCGATAATAAGTTTAGAGAAATTATTGCCGGTTTATTGTCACAGCGATCTAACGATGCAATAACTCAATGCTGAATAAGGATATTTTAAAATTGGCATTTTTTATGCCGGATAATTAATGAACTTGATCAGGCAATTTTTTAGGAGTAGGGTCATGACCACACAAAATACAATAGATTCATCCTGGACGGCGTTTATCGAAACCTTAAGCGATGAATTCACCGAGAAAACTGGCTTTGGCGTTTATGCCCATATTACGCCGATAGATATCAATAACGCTTACGAACAATATCAACAACACAATGCGCCGATGCGACTGTTCGCTCGTCAATATGTCAGGCACCACGGATAAACCTCAGTACTGACCAAATTTCATCCAGCGCAAACGGTTCGCGTTACTGACAACGGTTACAGACGATAGCGCCATTGCAGCACCAGCAATCATTGGGTTTAGCAATAAGCCAAATAGCGGGTACAACAAGCCCGCTGCGACAGGAATGCTGATGATATTATAGAAAAATGCGCCAACCAGATTTTGCTTAATGTTAATGACTGTCGCCTTGGATAGTTCAATAGCCTCAGTTAACTTTAGTAATGAGCCTTGCAAAATGACCACATCAGCGCTTTCAATAGCGACGTCGGTACCGGTACCGATCGCAAAGCCGACATCAGCTTGAACCAGGGCCGGTGCATCATTAATACCGTCGCCAACCATGCCGACAATTTCACCGGCTAATTGTAGATCTTTGACCACAGTCGCTTTATCCTGAGGCAAGACCTGGGCACGTAGTTCGGAAATGCCCGCCTGTTTAGCAATTGCCTGAGCGGTAATCTGATTGTCGCCGGTTACCATGATGATGCGTATCCCCTGATTTTTCAACACTTGCACAGCCCGTGCCGAATCATTTTTAATCGGGTCGGCAACAGCAATAATGCCAGCAATTTTGTTGTTTATAGCCAGCAGCATCGCTGTTTGACCTAAAGCAGACAGCTCTTCCAGTCGGCTGTTAAAGCCTGCGCAACTAACACCTTGCTCATCCATCAGCGCCTGATTGCCGAACAATACGTGCTGTTCATTAATTGTTGCCATCACCCCGTGACCTGGTATGGCTGAAAATTGGCTGACTTTTTCCAGTATTATGTGGCGCTCTGCCGCTGCCGCCAAAACGGCTGCTGCCAGCGGGTGTTCTGAGCCCGATTCGATGCTAGCCGCCAGTTGCAATAACTGTTCTTCGCTAATGTCAGCGTAGGCGTCAATTATTGAAACAGTCGGCTTGCCCTCAGTTACCGTCCCGGTTTTGTCGAGGATCAAACAGGTCAATTTACCGGCCGTTTGCAATGCGTCACCATTACGGATCAGTATGCCGGACTGCGCAGCTCTGCCCACAGCGACCATTACCGAAATAGGCGTCGCCAACCCTAAGGCGCAAGGACAAGCGATAACCAAAACCGTCATCGCGGTGACAAAGGCGTAACCCAGAGTAGGCTCGGGTCCAAACACATACCAAATCAAAAAAGTCAGTGCTGAAATTGCCACCACGGCCGGCACAAATACACTGGAAATTTTATCGGCCAATCGAGCTATTTCAGGCTTGCTGCTTTGCGCTTGTCGAACGCTGTTAATAATCTGCGCCAGCGCTGTATCTCGGCCAATGCGGGTTGCGGTAAATAAAAAACTGCCGGTCTGGTTCATAGTGCCGGCAACCACTTTTGCACCGACGGTTTTTTCTACCGGTAGCGATTCGCCAGTCAGCATTGACTCATCGACCGTGGAATGGCCTTCCAGCAGCACGCCGTCAACGGCTATTTTCTCACCGGGCCTGACTCTTAAGGTTTCGCCCAACCCGACGAGTTCAATAGCAATATCAATTTCCTCGCCATTTCTGATTACTCTGGCGGTACGAGGTTGCAAGCCGATCAGCTGCCGAATAGCGCTGGAGGTTTTGCCTCGGGCCAGTGTTTCCAGGCCGGAGCCTAGATTAATAAAGGCCAGAATCATTACCGCAGCTTCAAAATAAGCATGCTTGGCCAAGGACGGAAGACTATCGTAATAATCGATAACAATGCAGGAATACAGCCAGGCCGAGCCTGTGCCTAGCGCAATCAGGGTGTCCATATTGGCCTGCCCTAACTTTAACGATGTGTATGCGCCGCTGTAAAAATGCCAGCCTGAATAGATCAGAATACTCAAGGTGATTAACGCCATTTCCGGCCAGAACCATAAACCTGTTGCTGAACCGATTTCAGGTAGCCAGGCCAGATGTTCAGCCACCATCAAGGTTAGTCCAAAGAGTCCGGCTACTGCCGCTTTTTTGCTCAGCTGACGGTAACGTTGCAGCTCTTGTTGTTCCTGGTCAGAGGGATCTTCAAAACCTTCCATTACCGCCGCATCAAACCCTGCGGCTTTGGCGGCTTGTATTAATAAATCAGGCTCGGCCTGGCCTTTAACTACAGCGGAATGATCGGCAAAGTTGACGCTGACCGAAATCACGCCATCGACTGCAGCCAAAGCGCTTTCAATGGCGCTGACGCAACCGGCACAACGCATACCTAAAATAGATAGGCGCAAATCACCTTCCATCAAGGCGCCTCTACGGTAAAACCCGCTGCAATAATAGCCTTGGTAATGGCGCTAGGATTGGTTCTGTCAGCATCAAACTCAACCCAGACTTTCTTGTCTTTAGCGGATGCGTTAACTGACAGCACACCCTCGATAGCATTAAGTTCAGTCTTTACATTGGCCTCACAGCCGCCACATTTCATACCAATAACAGTTAACGATATAGATTCAATCATGTTTGTCCTTTCAGGTTGCTAGAAGTATTGCAGTGCATTGATTCTAAAGTAGAATAGCCTTATCATAATCGACTGATAACTAATCTTACATTAAACTCATAAGTGCAATCCTAGTGTTCATGAGGCTTCTTGCTCAGGTTGAGCAAAAAATGCTACATGAGGTGTTTTTCGTGGGCAATGATTAAGTTTGTACATTACCGCATCAACGTCATCATCGGTAATGTTCTCAAAACTACTGCCTTTGGTAAAGTACTATCTAATTAAGGCCATTGGTATTTTCGTTTAAGCCTCGTTCCCGGGAACTATAGGGATGTGCAAAATACACATCAGCCTTCAATTGCGCCTTTATTTTCTCATATCCAGCAAACTCTTTGCCATTATCAGCGGTTATCCGTCAAGGTCTTATCAGATAGGGCTATAGCAGCGTAATAGTCGCTTCAGTAACAACTTCGGCGTGCTTGCTATTCACTTTTTTGATCAAGGTAAATTTGGATACTCGATCCACTATCGTAATTAATGCACCTTGGTGGTTCTTAATTATTAAAAACACCTTGAGAGAACTGGTCTGTTTGATCTAATTTTTAGCTCACCAAGTACCTACTAAAAAATGGATAGTTTCTACCGAATTATTTTTAATTTCAGCAAATATACGCGTCGACTATCGGCCCTGATGACATCAAATTTCAGATTACCCACCACATGGCTCTCGCCTTTTTTAGGCATATGCTCAAGCTGGCTGACAATAAAGCCACCGATGGTATCGTATTCATCCGTAGCTAGGTGTGTGGAAAAGTATTGGTCAAATTCATCCATAGGCGTCAGCGCTTTAATCATGTATTCATTTGCACTGCGTTGAAAAATGTAACCCTCATCTTCGTGCTCGTCGTGCTCGTCTTCAATCTCGCCAACGATTTGCTCCAACACGTCCTCAATGGTGACCAAGCCTGCTGACTGACCGTATTCATCGACTACAATCGCCATATGATTACCGGTAGTACGCAGCTCTTTAAGCAATACATTCAAACGCTTGCTTTCTGGAACCACACAGGAAGGCCGCATTATTTCATGTACTTTCAGGGCTTTATTTGCCAAAACGCGGGCCAATAAATCTTTGGCCAACAAGATACCAACCACCTTGCTCCGATCACCATCGATAACCGGATAACGCGAATGCCCAAATTCCGTGACCAGCGGCATTATGGTTTCCAGATCAGCATCTTTGGGCAGCACTACCATTTGAATGCGAGGAATCATAATATCCCTGACCCGCATTTGCGATACCTGCAACACACCTTCAATCATCGCTAAGGCATCGGTGTCCAGCAGGCGTTTTCCCCTTGCTTCTCTTAATATTTCCAGCAAATCATCAAGGTCTTGCGGCTCCCCAGTCAGTAAATGAGTGATTTTATCAACCCAAGTTTTCTGTGGGGAGTTTCTACTTGGGGGTTGTTCATCACTCATTTAAAGCTTGCCTCTATATAGGGATTATTGACTTGTAATTGGTTCAAAATAGCGATTTCCTTGTTTTCCATCAGTTCCGCATCACTGTCGTCGATGTGATCATAACCCAGTAAATGCAACACGCCGTGAACGATAATATGCGCCCAGTGATCCGCTAACAGCTTGCCTTGTTCCCTGGCCTCTTTTTCCAGCACCGGCGCACAAATGACCAGATCGCCGAGCAAATTCAGCTCAATACCCTCAGGCACCTCAACCGGAAAACTGAGAATATTGGTTGGACCTGTTTTGTGCCGATATTGCTCATTGAGTTCAGCGCTTTCTTGTTCATCAACAATACGCACCACAATTTCGGTATCCTGTTCGATATCTGCCAGTGCCGCATCAACCCAACGCTGGATATGTTGTTGCTCGGGCTGGCCTTTGGACTGAAAAATAACCTGAATTTCTACATCATTCATAACTGACTCTTGCTAGTTGACTCATACGCTTCATAGGCGCATACAATGCGCTGCACCAACGGATGCCTGACCACATCACATGCTTCAAAAAAAGTAAAACTGATGCCATCAACGGTCTTTAATACCTTGAGTGCATGCCGCAAACCGGACATCTTTTCCGAGGGCAAATCAATCTGGGTAATATCGCCGGTCACCACTGTGGTTGAGCCAAATCCCTGACGGGTAAGAAACATTTTGATCTGCTCGACCGTGGTGTTTTGCGCCTCATCCAGGATAATAAACGCATCATTCAGCGTTCTGCCGCGCATAAAAGCCAACGGCGCCACCTCAATAATACCTTGCGCTAGCATCTTTTCAACCCGATCAAAACCGAGCATATCGTACAAAGCATCATACAAAGGCCGTAAATAAGGATCGACTTTTTGCGCCATATCGCCCGGCAAAAAGCCCAGTTTTTCGCCAGCCTCAACCGCAGGACGGACCAGGATTATTTTTTTGACTTTTTCGCTTTGCAAAGCATCAATTGCGCAAGCCACCGCCAGATAAGTTTTTCCAGTTCCGGCAGGACCCACACCAAAATTCATGTCATGGGTCATAATGTTTCGAAGATATTCCTGCTGGTTAAACCCCCGACCCCTGATCATGCCGCATTTGGTCTTGATACTGACATTTTGTTGGGGGGATGGTTCCAGCAGTGCCTCGACCGAGGCGTCCTGCAACGCCAAGTGCACAAGTTCCGGGCTGAGTTGTTCGGTTTCGGTACTGGCAAATAAACTCTGCATGACCGCACAAGCGGCGTTTACTGAACTGTCTATACCGGTCACCTTGAACTGATTACCACGATTGGCTATCTCGACCTGAAGACGGGCTTCAATCTGCCGCAAATGCTGATCAAATTGGCCGCAAAAATTGGCTAACCGGTCATTATCCACCGGGCTTAGAGAAATTTCCTGTGAAATCATAACTCAGCTGTAAACAGGTTTATTGCGAAAAAACATCGATCATCCGACCCCGCAAAGAATTCGGCAACGCCTCGGCAATCAGCACATCGACAAACTGTCCGGCTAAACGCGGATGACCGATAAAATTAACCACCCGGTTATTTTCAGTTCTGCCCTGCATTTGCAGCGGATTCTTTTTGGACTGACCTTCAACCAACACGGTTTGCACGGTGCCGATCATGCTTTCTGAAATAGCCTGGGTCATTTCGTTAATGCGTTTTTGAAAGCGTTCCAGACGCAGTTTCTTAACCTCAGCAGGCACGTCATCCGGCAAATCGGCCGCTGGTGTTCCGGGGCGTGAGCTGTAGATAAAACTGAACGATAAATCGAAACCAATTTCTTCGATAAAATCCATGGTTTCTTCAAATTCGGCATCAGTCTCACCGGGAAAACCGATAATAAAATCCGAGGATAAATAGATATTGGGCCTGACCACACGCAACTTGCGGATGATCTCGATGTAGTCGGCACGGGCATGGCCGCGCTTCATCATTTTTAAAATATGATCGCTGCCGCTTTGTACCGGCAAATGCAGGTGGTCAACCAGTTGCGGAATTTCGGCAAAAGCCTCAATCAACGCATCAGTAAATTCGATAGGATGTGAGGTGGTGAAACGAATACGATCTATGCCCTCAACCGCCGCCACATAATGCAGCAACAAGGCAAAGTCGGCTATATCGCCATCGTCCATGGTACCGCGATAGGCATTGACATTCTGCCCCAATAGATTGATTTCGCGCACACCTTGCTTGGCAAGCGCCAAAATCTCGGCGATTACATCATCCAGCGGACGGCTGATTTCCTCTCCCCGGGTATAAGGTACCACGCAGAAGGTACAGTATTTACTACAACCTTCCATAACCGAAACAAAGGCTTTTGGCCCTTCCGCCCGAGGTTCAGGTAAGGCGTCAAATTTTTCTATTTCAGGAAAGGACACATCGATGACAGGTTTTTGTAGCTTGCGTGCCTGGTCCAGCAACTGCGGCAAACGGTGCAGAGTTTGCGGGCCAAACACAATATCGACAAAAGGCGCCCGCTTTTGGATAGCTGCACCTTCCTGACTGGCCACACAACCGCCAACGCCAATAATCACATCGGGTCGCTTGTCTTTAATTTTGCGCCATTTACCCAGCGCCGAAAATACCTTTTCCTGCGCTTTTTCGCGTATCGAGCAGGTATTTAGCAACAGGACATCAGCCAATTTTGGGTCATCAATCAATTCAAAGCCATGTGAGGCATTCAGCACATCCCGCATTTTATCGGAATCGTACTCGTTCATCTGGCAACCGTTGGTTTGAATGTAAAGTTTTTGTGTCATATTTGTAATCGTTAACGCATCCGGCAAATAATAAAAAAGCCCGGGGCTATCGACCCGAGCTCAATGAATATTATCTATTATAACCTGAAGACAGTTTAAACATTTAAAACTCTTGCCAGTCTCCGGGGCAACTGTATATAAATCAGTTTAAAATTAACGCTACATTGGCTGCTCTTAATTTTGTACGCAAATGTACGCATTAAGTAATTCGCTCTCCGTTGATAGGTTTTTCAACCTGCAACTGGAGTCCTGGTTGAGCAGTTTCAACCGACAGGTGCAATCATCTAAAAGAGTTGCACACCAACTAATACCTACTG
>CANNNV010000049.1 GCA_947506155.1 Methylococcaceae bacterium | reverse complement strand
CACTCAAGGTATCGGTGGAATTCAAATGCTCAGAGATTAACTGTTGGTAGCGTTTCGCCAAGCGTGGGTCGATGTCCTGCAATGTTTTTTTATATTCATGGCCTATGTTACTATTTTTTGGGCTATTAAGTTGTGTAGATACCTATGCCTTCAGGGCGGGGTGATTGACTGGGATCACCTGATGTCAATTGGCAATACCCGCAATATTGCGGCGCTATACTAAAATATCAAGATCCCCCAAGTAGCGGATGCGCCCGTGATCATCAATCAAAAATGGATTCGAAAGAGAAGCCATTAAACTCCAAAATTTCTTTCATTCTTTTTAAGCCATCCATTTGAATTTGTCTAACGCGCTCTCTAGTTACCCCCAACTCTTGAGCAACTTGCTCAAGAGTCGAATCTTCATAACCGCAAAGTCCGTAGCGTCGACAAATGACCTCGCGTTGTTTTTCAGAAAGTTGGTACACCCATTTAGTAATATTTCGTTTAATGCCATCTTCTTGGATTTTTTCAGCAGGTGTCAAGCTTTCGCTATCAGATATAAACTCAACTAAGGGCTTATCAAAATCTTTTCTGCCAGGCATGTCGATTGAGGTAACCCTTTCATTAAGCTTAAGTATTTTTTCAACTTTTTTAACCGGCACGTTCAAATGCTCTGCTATATCTTCAGCACTCGGTTCATGGTCGAGTAACTGTGACAAATGACGCTGAGCTTTAAGATAAGTATTCATTTCTTTTACAACATGAATCGGTAAACGAATGGTTCGCGTCTGATTCATAATAGCTCGTTCAATTGTTTGCCTGATCCACCAGGTTGCATAAGTTGAAAATCGAAAACCTCTTTCTGGATCAAATTTTTCAACTGCATGCATTAAGCCCAGATTACCTTCTTCAATCAAATCCAGTAACGGCAACCCTCTATTTAAGTAACGGCGAGAAATTTTGACGACAAGTCGTAAATTACTTTCAATCATAATTTTACGTGCAGTGGCATCGCCCAGCAACGCCTGAGCACCATAGGTCTTTTCTTGATCAGCAGTCAATAATTGTGAGCGAGATAGTTCATTCAAATAAACTCGTGTTACATCAATGTTTTTATCTTGACGTGGTTCAATAGAGGGATTTTGATCAGCATCACCAGAAAATTTGCCCATTTTAGCTGTTTTAATTCGTCGTTCCTGAAAGGGTGGTTCGGCTATCCATGAAACTGAATCGTGAGCAGGCATAGCTTCAAATGGTCTATCGGTAGTTAAATTTGTTTGGGGCTCATTGTCAAAAAATAAATTGTCATCAAATACAACACAAATATCATCGTCCAATAGCTCATTTAATTTTTCCTTCATGACAACCTCAAGATTATTCTACCTGTAAGTCGAGGTAGATTTAGTGATTTTTCGGTAAAAAACTAAGTGGATTCACCGGTTTTCCATTTTTTCTTATTTCAAAATGCAGTGATGTTTTGTGGATTCCCACTTGTCCTATTTTTGCAATAGTCTGGCCTTTTTCTACTATGCACCCCTTTTCAACAAGCAGACTACTATTATTTGCATAGGCACTTAAATACAAGTCGTTGTGCTTGATGATAAGCAATTGACCATAGCCAATTAGGCCTTGACCACTATAAACAACCCTACCTGATTCAGATGCACTTACGTCTTGCCCTATTTCGCCGGCTATATCAATGCCTTTATTGTTCACTTTGGAATAAGCCCTTAAAACTTCCCCCTTCATTGGCCATCTAAAGTTTAACTTTAACATGCTTTCATTATCAATTGAAATACTTGATTTTTTTATTAGGCTGCTTCTAGATCTGTCAGTAGTATTACTAATCGGCAGCGGATTATATGACGGCTTGTACGTTAAATTGGGTGTATTGTTTAATAAAGTAGCATTTTTTTTCTGTGAACTAGTTCTATTTATTAGGGTTGCATTTATATTTTTTTGGTTTTCTTCGGCAACTACTGCGCCTATTTTTGGTTGCACCCTCCCCGGCTCTACTTCTCGTGTCTCAGGAGAAATATTTTTTACATCCAAGCCGTATGAGATGTTTTTATCAATAATCTGGCTTGAAACTCTTAATTTTTGACCTACGTTTACCTTATAAGGTGGTGCGATCTGGTTCCATTGTGCAAGTTGCTGAACATTAAGACTAAAAAGTCGGCTTATTGCATATAAGGTCTGGCCTTTTTTTACCAGATGATAGTAGACCTGATAAGTTACCTCCTCTTTAGTGATTTTATTCGCTGTGTCAGGATGAAGTGTATTAATAGGAGCATAGTTAGAGCCTACAGACGTACAACTACTCAATAAAGCCAACAGTATTACAATAAAAAGTTGCTTTAAAGTAGTAAGGTTCATAACGAATTGGTTTTTAACAAAATCTTTTTCGCCAGATTTATTTTCGCCGCTAAATAATTTGACCCACCACGATCTGGATGAATTTTTTGTATTAATTTACGATGAGCGGCGATAATGTCAGCCTCCGAGGCGCCAAGCTTCAAGCCTAGCACTTCATAAGCTTCTTCAATCGACATATTGTCTTTGTTGCTGGTTTTATTGTGTCGTTGTGACGTCTGTTGTTTTTCTGACCATAGCCTTTGTAAGTAAGGCGTGTAGCGTAATAAAATCGGCATTAATCGGAGTATAAAAGCGACGCTCATGCCTATCAGTGCAAAAAGCCAGTTCAGTCTTCCAGTTGCTGTTAAATAAAGTACTATCAGTCCTGCAACGCCTAGCAACAAAACCTTGAGGTAACCTGCCACTACGGCAGGTGGTTTTTTTAAAAATGTCCGTATACCAAAAAAGGCAAGGACGAAAAGTATTAAAATGAGATAAATCCGAATCAAGCTTTACTCCTGAAAATAATTTGTTAAAAGTCTTCAAAGAATACCTATTTGTTTTAAGGCGTTCTAAAGGTATGTGCAGGTATAAATATAGTGATTGAATAAATAATACCTTAAAATGTGACATTTTAGGGTGACAATCTAATGTTAGTTGATATGAAGTATGCTCAAATTCCCATTGTAGGTTTTGTTGCCGCCAGCGGAACCGGAAAAACCACGTTGCTAACCCAGATAATTCCGATTTTAAAACAAAAAAGTTTACGCATAGGCTTAATTAAGCATAGCCATCATGATTTTGAAATTGACCAACCGGGAAAAGATAGCTTTCGTCTGCGGGAGGCTGGGGCCTCGGCTGTAATGCTGGTGTCACAGTATCGTCGAGCTCTTATCACTGAATTGGTTACGCAACAAGAACCCCAATTGGACGACCAATTAAAGCAATTTGATCAATCTGAGCTTGATTTGATTCTAATTGAAGGTTTCAGGGCAGAAATTTTTCCAAAAATTGAATTGCATCGCTCCTCGTTGACGCACCCCTTACTTTACCCTAATGACCCGCAAATCATCGCAATAGCGACCGATGTAGCTCTTGAAATCCCAAATTATTTGACACAACTGGATCTGAATCAGCCTGAAATAGTTGCCGACTTTATCCAAAACTATGTGATGAAAAACCATGAGTGATCCATGCAACCAGGAATCCAGTCCATTACTGTCTATTGAAGACGCACTGGACAAAATAAAAACTGCGGTAAGCCCAGTAAGTGGTACAGAAACCCTGAATTTAAGGTTAGGCCTGGGCCGGATACTTGCAGCGTCGGTTTATGCGCCCATCAATATTCCGCATGACCGAAACTCGGCTATGGATGGCTATGCTTTTTCCAGTTGCGATTGGACTGATGCGCAAATGTTCACGCTGAGGCTGATCGGAACTTCCTGGGCTGGCCGACCCTTTTTGGGGCAGTTACAAGCCGGTGAATGTGTCAGGATTTTTACCGGTGCCGTCGTGCCGACACACGCTGATTCGGTGATTATGCAGGAGCAGGTTCAAGTTCAGCAACAAACTATTCATTTTCCGGCTGACACACGAATTTTGCAAAATATTCGGGAAATCGGTGAAGACGTCAAGCAAGGCAGTTGTTTGATCGCTGAGCCTAAAAAGCTGAGCGCAGTTGATCTGGGATTGCTAGCCTCGGCTGGGGTTGAGCAGCTAAGTGTCAAGCGTCAGTTGAAAATAGCCTATTTTTCGACCGGTGATGAACTCACTGCCTTAGGTCTGCCACTTGAATCCGGAAAAATATATGACAGCAATCGCACGCTACTGGGCGGCTTGTTGGTAGACCCTAGCTACAGTGTTGTTGATCTGGGGGTTATTCCCGACAATAAACAGCTGCTTGAGGACAGTTTTATTGCCGCCGCCAAAAACTACGATGTGTTGATAACTACTGGTGGCGTTTCAGTCGGTGAGGCTGATTTTGTCAAGGAAATCCTGTACAGTTGCGGGGACGTCAATTTTTGGAAAATTGCGATCAAACCGGGAAAACCACTGGCCTTTGGCAAAATAGGCGCTTGTCATTTTTTTGGCTTGCCCGGCAATCCGGTGGCCGTAGTCGTCACCTTTCAGCAGATAGTAGCTCCAGCACTCAGGCAGCTTTCCGGCGCACCGTTTGTCCAGCCTTTAAGACTTACTGCAACCTGTACCACGACCTTAAAAAAAGTCCCCGGGCGTCAGGAATATCAGCGCGGCATCCTAAGTCAAGATGAAAATGGCGAGTTTTTTGTCGCGTCAGCAGGCCTGCAAGGTTCGCATATACTCAGTTCTTTAAGTCAGAGTGGCTGTTATATCGTTCTACCCAAAATGTGTGCCGGTGTACAAGCAGGTGAGCGGGTCACGGTGGAACCGTTTAATTTATTGATCTAACTCACCCCGTTCAACTTTAATCAGAATACGCATCTGGCTTTTGCTGGTTTGGCGCGTAATAACAGAGCTGTTTTCGCCAATACCGCCTATGTCCACCCACTCGCCCAGATTAATCCGGACGGTTGATTGCGCGTTTTGGGTCTCGATTTGTCCTTGGCCATTCATTTTGTCTGACCAGGGTCCTACACTGAGTATGACCTGTTGCCCGACCAATTTCGGTGTGATTTCAAAGCCAGTCGTCACTTCGCTATAGTCGGTCGTCGTCGGATAACCATAGGCCGAAAAATTTTGTCTAGGATAGAGACGACCGACTTTAATATGGGCAGGAACACCTTCCAGTGTTCGAATAGACTGGGTGTTTTGCTCGGCGTGCTGAGTTTGATATACATGGCCGATGCCGTGATCATTCAGCTGGGCTGCGTTAAGTTCATCGGCATTTTGAATAACAGTAATAAGCAGATTGCTCTGGCGCATGTCCAGTTGCTTGACCAGAGCATTGATTTCAGCCAGTCGATCAGGCGTGGTTCTGACCAGTAAATTGGCACCGTTATCGATCAGCTGAGTGCTATTACCTAGCAACGGAGTGAGTAGCGGTATCAACTCGGAGGCCGGGCGATAGTTTAACGGGATCACTTCAATAATGGTGTCTGCTGCAAAGGCGAAGCTATCTAGCAGGCCTATCAGAATAAATGCTACAAGCTTGTTCAAGTCTTTTAATCGCCCAAGCCGGCATTAAAGGTGATAACGTGTTCTTCAACGTTCGAGCCACGCAGTAAACTGGTGAAATCAAACAACTGGGTATCGGCCAACTGTGATGGCGCCACATTTTTCAAGCTGGTGAAAATGGTTTCTAGCCGCCCCGGAAACTGTTTATCCCAGGTTTTCAACATGACTTTCATTGCCTGACGTTGCAGATTTTCCTGGGAGCCACATAAGTTACACGGAATGATTGGATAATTTTTAAACACAGCAAGACGCTCTATGTCTTTTTCACGGGTATAGGCCAACGGTCTGATAATGATATTTTTCTTGTCGTCGCTTAACAGCTTGGGCGGCATCGCTTTTAGTTTCCCGCCATAAAAAATATTCAGAAAAAAGGTTTCAAGAATGTCGTCGCGATGATGGCCTAGCGCTATTTTGGTCACGTTATTGGCTTCGGCATAACCGTACAACGTGCCCCGGCGCAACCGCGAACACAGTCCGCAGGTGGTATTGCCTTCAGGTATGACCCGCTTTACGATGCTATAGGTATCTTTTTCGATAATATGATACGGCACGCCTAGTGATTCAAAATATTCCGGCAAGATGTGCTCGGGGAAATCTGGCTGCTTTTGATCCAGATTGACCGCAATCAGTTCAAATTCAACCGGCGCGGTTTTTTGCAAATGCATCAGGATGTCGAGCAAGGTGAAGGAATCCTTGCCGCCGGACAAACACACCATGACCTTGTCGCCATTTTCGATCATGTTGTAGTCGGCAATGGCATCGCCGACCGTGTGCCGCAGTTGTTTTTGCAGCTTGTTAAACTGAATTCTGGATTTTTGGTTTGGGTCTGACATGAAGTTGTTATTTAAGTATGTAGATCGGGTTAGCGCTAGCGTAACCCGACATAAAGCGAGGGTTAGCCGTTGTAACGCTGAAAAATCAAGGTTGCGTTAGTGCCGCCAAAACCGAAGCTGTTCGACATAATGGTGTTCAAAGTAACATTGTCTTTACGCTCACGCACAATTGGAATGCCGGCTGCTCCCGGATCAAGCTGGGTAATATTAGCCGAGGCACTGAGAAAATTTTCTTCCATCATCAACAATGAATAAATTGCTTCATTAACACCGGCAGCGCCTAGGGCATGACCAGTCAGCGACTTGGTCGAGCTGACTAAAGGCATATCATCAGGGGCGAATACCTCACGCAAGGCTCCAAGTTCCTTGGTATCGCCAACCGGCGTACTGGTACCGTGGGCATTGACATAATCAATTTTACTGTCATTGATCGTCGCCATTGCCTGTTGCATGCAGCGCACCGCACCTTCACCTGACGGCTGTACCATATCGTAGCCATCGGAAGTTGCGCCGTAACCGGTCAGTTCTGCATAGATTTTCGCACCACGCGCTTTGGCATGCTCCAGTTCTTCAATGACCAACACGCCACCGCCACCAGAGATTACAAAACCGTCGCGGGTTTCATCATAAGGTCTTGAGGCCGTTGTTGGCGTGTCATTATATTTAGAAGACAAGGCGCCCATCGCATCAAACAACATCGACATACTCCAATGCACTTCTTCACCGCCACCGGCAAAGACTACATCCTGTTTGCCCATCTGAATTAATTCCATCGCATGGCCGATGCAATGAGCACTGGTCGCGCAAGCCGAGCTTATCGTGTAATTAACGCCCTTGATTTTATAAGGCGTCGCCAGACAGGCGGTATTGGTGCTGGACATACTTCTGGGCACCATATAAGGCCCCACTTTTTTGATGCCTTTTTCGCGCAAAATATCAGCGGCTTCGACAATATTCGAAGTTGAAGGGCCACCAGATCCCATCACCAAACCGGTTCTGAAATTGGATACTTCGGTTTCATCCAAACCGGAATCATCAATAGCTTGCTGCATCGCGATATAGTTGAATGCTGCGCCATCACCCATAAAACGTTTGATTTTACGATCGATCAAGTCATCCAAGTTTATCTTAATGGGTCCGTGGATATGGCTGCGAAATCCCATTTCCTGATAAACATCGGCAACAACAATCCCTGAACGGCCTTCTTTTAGGGAATCGACAACGTCTGTTCGGTTATTTCCTATACTGGAAACTATGCCTAATCCGGTTACTACGACTCTTTTCATTGTTCGCCCCTAGAAAGATTCTGTGGAAGTAAATAAACCAACGCGCAAATCTTTTGCCTCATAGATCACTTTACCATCAACTTCCATGGTGGCGTCAGCGATGCCCATAACCAGTTTGCGCAAAATCACTCTTTTTAAATTAACCCGGTACGTCACTTTTTTAGCCGTGGGTAATACTTGTCCGCTAAATTTAACTTCGCCCACACCCAAAGCACGACCTTTACCCGGACCACCCATCCAGCACAAATAAAAGCCGACCAGTTGCCACATTGCGTCGAGCCCCAAACAACCGGGCATCACCGGATCGCCTTGAAAATGGCAGTCAAAAAACCATAAATCAGGTGTTATATCCAGTTCAGCAATTATTTCGCCCTTACCGTAGCTACCACCTTCGTCCGTAATCAGGGTAATGCGATCCATCATCAACATATTTGGTAGAGGCAATTGCGCATTTTTAGGCCCGTACAGCTCTCCCCGTCCGGACTTCAACAATTCTTCGCGCGTAAAACTATGCTGTTTCCCCATACTCTTAAATATACCTTGGTTTAATTATTATTATTTTGAATTGCGCATTATCTAACAGCCATCAAAAAAAATCAGCTCAATTTTTAGCCGGGTAACACATCCAGCATCAATTCCTTTATTTTCAAGCCTTTTCTTTGTATTAACTGCTGATAAATAATCGCGTATGAAAGCACCGACGTAACATATTTTCGGGTTTCTTTAAAGGGAATAGTTTCTATCCAAATATCTGCTGGCATGGACTCAAAACTCGGCAACCATTTTGCTACCCGTCCTGAGCCTGCATTATACGCGGCAATAGACAAGGCAAAGTGACCGTGAAATTGCCTAAGCAGCTGTTTATAATAAAACGCGCCATATTTGATATTTACATCGGGATTAAACAAATTATTGTCTGACCGCCAGGTTTCTCTCATATCACGAGCTATCTGCATGCCTGTTTTGGGCATAACTTGCATTAAGCCGCGCGCACCAACGACTGACTCAGCATCTTTATTAAAAATGCTTTCCTGCCGGATTAAACCAAGCACAAGCGCTGGATCCAGACCTTGAAGCTCGGCGTTGGCATGAACCTGAGCCGAATAGTAAACCGGAAAGCGTAGACCCAGATCATCCCAGTAATCGGCCTTAACTAGCGTCGCAATTGCAACCTGATCCCAATGCCAAAGCTGCGCAAGTTTGGCTGCAATCATCAACTGCTCTTTAGTTAATTTTTTCACTGCATACCACCACTGCCGTTCGGCCTCCAGATCCCGGTTCAAAAACTTAAACTCGTTGACCACTCGAAAATCGGCGGTATTGGCCAAGTTTTCCAGTTCATTCTCGGCCAAAGAAACCGGCCTGTCGGAAAACTGGTAAGGCTTACTGACCATATCAGCCGCTAGAAACCCGTAAAAACTACGGTCTTCAGCCAGTTTGGTGTAAGTTTCTTGTGCCTGAACCGCATTCCCTGCTTTATCCTGCGATCTGGCTTGCCAGTATTGCCATTTAGGCTCTTGTTGCTCCTGAACCGATAATCCTGTTAGCGCCTCGGAAACATGCAGCCAGTTTTGTTCCAGCAAAGCGGATCTAAGTTTCCACTCATTAATTTCAGCATCAACAACTGGCAATTGCTTAAGCCGGTAATATGCTGTTGCCTGTCGACTGCGCGCCAAACTGATCGCCAGACTACGTTCTTGTTTTTGAACTGCCGGGTTATCCAGCTGAAAATCGGATTTTTTAGTATCCCAAAGGCTCAAAGCCAGACTCAGATCAGACTTTGCCAGACGCTCGATGCCATGAATGAACAGTCGCCCGAGTTGCGGGGTTAAAATACCGTCAGTTTCGATTAGTTTAGGATTTTGGTGTACCCGCAACCAGACATCAGCAATACCTTGGTCTACTGAATTCATCGAGCGTCGCACGTACTCAGCCACCGAAACATTATCCTTAGCCAGCGCCAGTTCAAAGCGCTGACTAAGCTGTTCTGTGGATAGCGTCAATACCGACATTAACGGGTCACATTCTTCCGGCAGTGAATCTCCGGTAAGCCAAAGGTTCTGAGCCTCAGTCAATGCTTGCACTTGGTTGCCTGTTTTATACAAAGCTAAATTGTACTGGCATTGAAGAGCCGTATTTTCAGTCGCCTGATAATTCAGGATGAAATCATTCCAACGCTCAGTTTTGGCCAGGTAATCCAACCATTTTGAGCGCAATAGTCCAGCGTAACGGGTGTCTTTATAGGTCGCTAAAAAGGCCTGAATCTGATCGCTTTTCGGCAAATTATCTCTCAGCCACAGGTAGTGCAGATAAGGGTAAAGCGGGTAATCGCTCAAACTGTCACTGACAGGCATATTGCCTTGAGCCAACCGTTTTTCCGTCTGTAAAAAATCATTTCTTTGTTGGTCGAGCGTAGCGCCCGCCACTGCACCGGAAAAAAGCACCAGAGACAAAAACAGTTTTTCACGCAGGTATTTCATTGTAAATATATTCCTAAAGAGGTTGCGGACAGCTATAATCTAGCGCTCATAAAACATCACTATCTAATCCCGTGCAATCAAAACAGGCTAGCCAAGCTTACAGTTGGAACACTATCTACCAAATTGCTTTAGAGCATAAAAAAGAACTGATTGTTTCCCATTTTATCGCCATTCTGGCCACTATAGCCAGCGTTCCTGTGCCTTTATTAATGCCGCTACTGGTTGATGAAGTATTGTTGCACAAGCCCGGCCTTATCATTAAAAGCATTAATCTGTTATTTCCCGTAACTTGGCAACTCCCGATACTTTATATCGGTGTTATTTTGCTGATCAGCGTAGTGCTGCGGATTATTGCGATTTTTTTCAACATCATCCAGTCCCGGCAATTCTCGCTGATCTCCAAGGATATCGTGTTCCGCATCCGTTCCGATCTAATCCGACATTTGCAAAACATTTCAATGTCCGAATACGAAAGTCTGGGCACCGGCACCGTAGCGACTTATCTGGTCAAGGATTTGGATACCCTAGACACGTTTATAGGCACGACCGTCAGTAAGCTGCTAGTGGCGAGCCTGACCATTATCGGCACGGCGGTGATTTTATTATGGATGCACTGGCAACTGGGTTTATTTATCTTGCTGCTCAATCCGGTAGTAATTTATTTTACCCGCGTGATCGGTTCTCGGGTTAAGGATTTAAAAAGCAAGGAAAACTCGGCTTACGAGATTTTTCAACAATCGTTGACCGAAACATTGGAAGCTATTCATCAAATACGCGCCAGCAACCGAGAAAAACATTATTGCCAGCAGCTGATTGAATCGGCACGCTCGGTTAAAGATTATTCAACTGCGTTTGCGTGGAAAAGTGATGCCGCAAGCCGCTTAAGTTTTTTGGTATTCCTGTTCGGTTTTGACATCTTCCGCGCCTGCGCGATGCTGATGGTGTTTTATTCCGATCTCAGTATCGGGCAAATGCTCGCGGTGTTCGGCTATTTGTGGTTTATGATGGCACCAGTGCAGGAAATCTTGAGCATCCAATATGGATTTTATGCCGCCAAAGCTGCTTTAGTACGCATCAACCGGCTGAATGCACTGAAACAAGAACCCCATTATCCACATTTGGAAAACCCGTTTTTAACTAAAAAAACGGTTTCCTTACGCGTAGACAATTTGCATTTTGGCTACAGCGATGAAAAAATCCTCAACGGTATCCAGTTACGAATCAAAGCCGGTGAAAAAGTTGCGCTGGTTGGCGCCAGCGGCGGCGGTAAATCGACTTTGATACAAACCCTGATCGGATTGTATCCACCCGACCAGGGGCAGATTTATTTCGATAATGTCGCGATAGATCGTATTGGTCTGGAAGTGGTCAGGGAAAATGTCGTCACCGTGTTGCAGCATCCAGTGCTGTTTAATGATACCATCCGCGCCAACCTGACCCTTGGCAAAATAGCTAGCGATGATATTTTGTGGCAAGCGTTGGCTATTGCGCAATTGAGTGATGTCGTGCAGGACCTGCCGCAGGGACTGGACACTGTCGTCGGGCGATTGGGCATGCGGCTTTCCGGCGGTCAGCGCCAGCGCATGGCCATTGCCAGAATGATCGTCGCCAACCCCAAAGTGGTTATTTTGGATGAAGCGACCTCGGCGCTGGACAGTGAAACAGAATACAAATTACATCTCGCAATGGCCGATTTTTTAAAAAATCGCACCACCATTATTATCGCCCATCGCCTGAGCGCCGTTAAGCAAGCTGATCATGTTTATGTGTTTGAACAAGGTAAAATTTGCGAACATGGACGGCATGAAACCCTACTCAGATCAAATGGCCTTTATGCTAAGCTTTATGGCGAATATCAGTAAAATCCCTCATCTTTTTAATCCATCATGCCCCAAATCTACGATCTACATTCCCACTCTACTGCTTCTGACGGCGCATTATCACCTACCGACTTAGTGCTCCGCGCCCATGAATACGGCGTGACCTCGCTGGCTTTAACCGATCACGATACCGTTGCAGGTCTAGCCGAAGCACATACGACTGCAACTGCGACTGGCATTAATTTAATCCCCGGCATCGAACTGTCAACGAGTTGGCAGAATAAATGTTTACACATTGTTGGTTTGGGGATTGATCCCGAATATCCGCTACTACGCGAGGCCACCCGTAATTTACAAGTCATGCGCATGGAGCGTGCCGAGAAAATAGCCGATAAACTGGAGAAAAAACGCATTCCTGGGGCGCTGGAAGCAGTCAAGGCTGCGGCTGGCGACGGCATGATAACTCGCAGTCATTTTGCCGATTTCCTGCTGTCACAGTTTCATGTATCGACTCAGCAAGAAGCCTTTGACCGCTATCTTGGCGCAGGTAAAGCCGCTTTTGTTGCTACAACCTGGTCTGATCTGGAACTGGCCGTCAGCTGGATTACCGGATCCGGCGGTGTTGCGGTTCTGGCACATCCTTTGCGCTATAAACTGACCGCCAGCTGGATGAAACGTCTGTTACCGGCCTTTAAAGAAGCAGGTGGACAAGGCATAGAAATCATAACCGGACGCTATAATGCCGATGAAATAAAAACCGTTACCGGTTACGCCACACGCTTTGAACTAGCAGGTTCGGTCGGTTCCGACTTTCACAATCCGGCTAACCCCTGGATAGAATTAGGCCGACTGGCGCCTTTACCTCAGAGCATCACGCCGGTATGGAAATTGCTGGGCAACTTTAATCAGGACTACTTATGAGCTTTTGGAAAACCAAAAAACTGTCTGAAATGACCACTGAGGAATGGGAGTCGTTATGCGATAACTGCGGAAAATGCTGTTTGCACAAACTCGAAGACGAAGACACCGGCGATATTTACTTTACCAGTGTCGTCTGCAATTTGATTGATCTGGATACCTGCCGTTGCACTCGTTATACCGAACGCACCCGATTAGTCCCCGAATGCCTAGATTTGAAACAACATGATTTTCACGAATACAACTGGCTGCCAGCAACCTGCGCTTACCGGCTATTAAGCGATGGTGAACAATTGCCAGACTGGCATCCGTTGTTATCAAAAAATCCCGAAAGCGTTGAGGATGCTGGGGTTTCAATCCGCAGTTATGCGATGAAAGAATCGGAGATTGATGACCTTGAAGACCATATTATTGAATGGCTGGACTAATCAACCCGGAAAAACGCCGGTAGATAAATACCGGTCACCCCGATCACAAATAATCACCACGATCACAGCCTGCTCGACCTCCTCGGACAAACGCAAGGCCGCATGGACAGCGCCGCCCGAAGAAATTCCGGCAAAAATTCCTTCCTGGGCCGCCAAGGAGCGGGTCACCTTTTCAGCGGATGCCTGATCGACATCGATAATCCGATCGACCCGATCGGCCCGGTAGATTTTCGGCAAATATTCCTTGGGCCAGCGTCGGATGCCGGGAATTTTGGAGTCGCCTTCTGGCTGTACACCGATAATCTGAACCGTCGGATTTTGTTCTTTCAGAAAGGCTGATGTGCCCATAATAGTGCCAGTGGTGCCCATCGAACTGACAAAATGACTTATCTTGCCCTGCGTATCACGCCAAATTTCAGGGCCGGTGCCTTCATAATGAGCAAGAGGATTATCAGGATTTGAAAACTGATCCAGAACCCGGCCCTGCCCCGCCGCTTCCATGGCTCTGGCCAGATCTATCGCCGCCTCCATACTGCCTGTGGCAGGCGTTAAAATAATCTCTGCGCCATAGGCTTTCATCGATGCCCGGCGTTCTTCGCTCATATTATCCGGCATAATCAAGGTCATTTTATAACCCTTGATCGCGGCAGCCATTGCCAGCGCAATGCCGGTATTGCCGCTAGTCGCCTCAATCAAACGGTCGCCGGGTTTGATCTCGCCTCTTAATTCTGCATGTTTAATCATACTGAGCGCGGGGCGATCCTTAACCGAGCCAGCAGGATTATTGCCTTCCAGTTTGACCAGAATGGTATTGTTGGTTTTTCCGGGCAAGCGTTGCAGCCTGACTAAAGGGGTATTGCCGACGAAAGCTTCAATGGTGGGGAAAGTCATAATTGTCATGATGATAAATTTTTTTTATTTCTGAAAATGATGCGTCGGACAGCGCCCATCTCTAAGACTGATGATCGGCCAGTTGGACGCATTAGCAAATTCAGTGAGTTTTTGATCGGGGTCAACTGCGACCGGATGATCCACTAATCTGAGCAATGGCAGATCATTATGGGAATCGCTGTAAAACCAGCTGTCTTCCATGGTTTCGGTGGAATTTTCTAACCAAACTTTCAGCAACTTAACTTTCCCTTCCTGAAAACACGGTATGCCTTCAAAGCCTCCGGTATAGCGGCCATTGCTAAATGCCGGTGTGGTCGCCAGCAAATTTTCAATGCCATACAATTCGACGATAGGCTCGGTAACAAAGCGATTGGTTGCGGTAATGACCAGCAGGGTATCGCCCCGGTCTTTGTGTTTGGCTATCAGCTGTTTTGCAGCGTCTAACAGCAGAGGTTTGATAGCTTGTTCTATAAACTGAGCACGCCATTGGTAAAGTTGCTCGGGATTATGTTCCGCTAACGGTTTTAATGAAAAGCTAAGAAACTCGATAATATCTAAACTACCCTGTTTGTAGTCTTCGTAAAATTTGGCGTTGGCGCTTTCATAGCAACTTTTATCAACCAGCCCTTGGTCAACAAGAAACTGTCCCCACAAGTAATCGCTGTCATCGGCAATCAGGGTATTATCTAAATCAAAAATCGCTAAGCTCACGGTTAAACCTGTCTTGAGTAATTAAAAAGAACGGCGCCCACTGGCGTCTGCACTGCATTTATGGAACAATGCGGTCATTAATTTAACTTACTGACCTATTTTTTATAATTTTACCATTAGCAAGATTAAAGAACTAGGAAAGGTAAAGACACAGGTTTTAACATGATTGACTCTAAAGGATACCGGCCCAATGTCGGAATCATCCTTTGCAATGACGAGGGTCGCGTGTTTTGGGCAAAACGAATGGGTGTGAACTCATGGCAATTTCCGCAAGGCGGGATTAATCCGAATGAAGACCCAGAAGCGGCGATGTATCGAGAGTTGTGGGAAGAAACAGGGCTGCAGCAGCAACATGTCCAGGTGCTGGGGCGTACCCGCTATTGGCTTAGATATCAGCTACCTGAGCGCTATATACGCAAGCATTCCTTGCCTTTATGCATAGGCCAAAAGCAAATCTGGTATTTGTTGCGTCTGATCACGCAAGAATCCAATGTCCGCTTTGATTTATGCGCCAAACCGGAATTTGATGACTGGTGTTGGGTCGATTATTGGGAGCCACTACAAGATGTGGTGTATTTCAAACGTAAAGTTTATCAAAAGGCAATGAGCGAGTTGGGGGTTATTTTAACTACCGAGACTAGCCCGGTTAATCCATCCGGGTATTTGGCTAATGCTGTTGAACCTATAAAAAGTAAAAGGCGCAAGAGTTAGCATGAGAATCAAAGGTACAAGGTTTGCACCTTGTACCCGCTCAGTATCCTTGTTTATTCATATTCAAACCAAGCAATGGCGAGGGTAAACGCATAACTTCGGATTCAACCCGACCGTCTTCATACAAATCTATTAATCGATAACCCGGCGCGGTATCGTTAACACTAAATTCAGCGCTTTTAGGCGTAAATTGAAAGCAGGTTGAAGGCACGCCCAATACTCGAAGGTTTCCTGTTTTTATATCCATGACCTGATGAATGTGCCCATTAGTGATGACTTTTGCCTGCGGATATTTGTCTATTATCGCCAAGAATTCCTGACTATTGTCCAGAATCATAGTATCCATCCAGAGGCTTTGGGTCGCAAGGCAATGATGGTGGACGGCGATCAACGCATGACGATTTGGATTTTCGCTCAAGCAGTGTTCAAGAAAATTCAATTCCTTCTTTGACAGATGACCTTCTGCTTTACCAGGTACTTGGCTATTCAAGCTAATCAGCTGCCAGTTAGCCAGTAACAGCTGTTTTTGGCAGTTAATATTGTCGGTATTGAAGACCTGCTGCATCAGTTCATAATCATCATGATTTCCGGGCAGGCAGATGCAGGGTATTTTATATGTGTCAAGAGTGTTTAAAAGACGCTGGTAGCTTGCTAGACAAGGATCCTGAGCCAGATCCCCGGTCAACAATATCAAATCAAAGGCTTGCCGTGAGCGTAGTCGAACGGCTTGTTCAAGACAAGCATGAAAATAATGCTCGGTAGCTATGCCTAACAGTCTACCATTTGATGTCGGTAAAATATGCAAATCAGAAAGTTGCAGAATTGAAAAATAGCTTTGTTTGGCAGTCATTGATTAGCCCAGGTCTTTAAAAAGAATTTTAGAGTTTCTTTGGGGATTATATAAGGTCTGAAGCTGAGCAGGAAGGTCGCTAACGGCTGCAGCTAAAAATCCCCGCTCAATAAACCAGTGCATGGTTTGCGTAGATAGCACAAATAGTTTTTTAAGCGTCAGCTCTTTTGCTTTCAGGTAAGCATATTCCAGCAGTCGACTGCCCCGGTGGCGCCCCTGATAATCAGTGTGCACAGCAAGACAGGCAATTGCGCCATACCGGTTTTGTAGATCTGGATGCAACGCGGTGCAACCGATAATCAAGCCATCGCGCTCAATGACAATATAATCAGCGATTTCCATTTCAATTTTTTCTCGGGAGCGTTTGGCCAATATGCCTTGTTGCTCCAGCGGCTTGATCAATTCCAAAATACCACCAATGTCATTCAAGGTGGCCGGACGCAATTCTTCATAAGCGTTTGCGCTGATTAAGGTACCTATGCCGTCGCGGCTAAACAATTCGAGCAATAGCGCACCGTTAATAGTTCTGTCGATCAAATGTACTCGATCTATGCCGGCCTGGCAACTTTGCATCGCCGCCTTAAGCGGCAGACTGATGTCGGTGGACAACTGCGGATGTTGCTGTAGGAAAATCTCGGCTTCGGCAGTAGTCATTTGTTGAAGCTGTTCGCCGTTAACAGGATTACAGCAATTTTGTTCGGTTAATAGCACCAATTTTTCGGCTTTTAACGCAATGGAAACCGCCGTGGCAACTTGTTCGGCTGATAAATTAAAAATCTCTCCGCTAGGCGAATAACCAACCGGCGAGATTAATACCACATTATCTTGGTCGAGTTGCTGGTGTATCGCCGCGCTGTCGATGCGGCGAACTTCACCGGTATGACAGTAATCAATGCCGTCAATCACGCCTATCGGTTTAGCGACCACAAAGTTGCCCGAAGCCACTTTGATTTTTGCCCCCGCCATCGGTGAGTTAGCCAAGCCCATCGACAACAGCGCTTCGATTTCTACCCGAACCAAACCGGCCGCTTCCTTAACGCATTGCAGCGCCAAATCATCAGTGATGCGTAGGTTATGGTGAAAACGGGCTGGAATGTCCAGCTTGGCAAGTCGCTGATCAATCTGTGGGCGTATGCCATGCACCAGAACCAGACGTATGCCCAAACTGTTCAGCAATGCGAAATCGTGAACATGATGCTCGAAATCATCGGATCGCACCGCCTCGCCGCCAAAAAAAATAACAAAAGTTTTATTACGATGGGCGTGAATGTAGGGCGATGAATCCCTGAACCAGCTGACGAATGATTTTTGTGAGTTCATGATTATTTGATTGGTGGGAAAAGTGAACTTGATCCTATACTTCAATATATTCTGATTGTACCGGATTATGGGGGGTAGTTAAATTTGACATGTGATTGATTTTGTTAGATACCACATTTAGTGGTCACAACTAAAATCATGGTGGTGTCTCATGAAAACAACCCCACGCGACAAATGCTCAATTTGCCTCCCTTT
>CANNNV010000048.1 GCA_947506155.1 Methylococcaceae bacterium | reverse complement strand
TAACCCAGCGATGATTTTATGCCTGAAATTTTAGGCTTTACATCTAAAAAAATGATATTTGAAATTGAAAATTGGTATATCTGTGTTGTTTTCTCAACAAACAGAACCAATCTTCTGAACTGGCTTATAAAATCAGCGAACCGTAAGCTATCATTTGCACATCCTTACTCTTGGATAAAAGCAAGCGGTTGGTGATCAAGTCACTCAATTTTACTGGTCATTAACAGCGCCCAATTTTAAAACTAATTAAAAACCAGCACCATCAATCTGCTTTTAAAGACAACAGGCTGACTATCCCGTTACCCTCCCGCACAGGGTCTATCGCCGTATCCAATATAAATATTCGGTCATTTGCTATACCACTTTTTTGCACGAGATAATTAGCAATCGCCTGCGCTCGTTGGCTAGCCAGATTTTTAAGTCGCTGGGGTTCTGGCTGAATAATGGCTGATAGTTTCTCTTTGGCGACTGCATAAAACTTGTCGGTATTGGTATCAAAAGAGCTACCCATCAGACGGGTTGTACCTAGCAACGATTTTTCGAGCATCAGCGGAAACTTTTCAATAAAAAGCTGTTCCATCAAACGCCGGTAATCCTGGTCAGAAATCACTACATATTCTGGACGCACTTTTCTGACGCCTTGTTTGTTAATTTCGGCGGCTTTTATTCTTTTAAGCTGATCATATAAAGCGTCGTCACTGACCGCCGGCCAATCTTGTTCCTGAAACGACGCGCCTTTGATGTCCAACTTCAAATCCGGACGCACTTTTAAAGCCTTAGCCAGACCGTCGAGCTTATTAAGCTGTAGCTTATCTAATTTCGCTTCACCAGCGTTAAAACCAATCGTACTTAAATCTTCTTCACTGCCGATGAGCGAGGCCAAGGCACGAAAAGGTGAACTAATCACTTTGCTTATCGAGTTAACCAGCGCATCAACAACGATATGGCTTACGCTGAACTGGGGATCTTCCAAGCTACCAGAAATCGGTACATCAATTTTTATTTTACCCTCGGCATCTTTCATTAACGCCACCGCCAGCTCCAGCGGCAAAGACACCGCATTCGGATTTTCAACTTTTTCACCCAGTTCAAACTGATCTATCAAGATATTATTCGAGGCAGTCAATTGTTTATTGGTGACCTTGTAATTAAGCCCTAAGGACATTTTGCCTTTTTCAACTTTATAACCGGCAAACTGCACCATATATGACGAAATCAACGGCATCGGCATACCGGTAAAATTAATCGTCACCTGGTAGTCAGCCAGATAAGGGCTTATATTGCCACTAATATCAACCGGAGCCAAATCATAGGCATTGCCCTTTAAATCCAACTTGATGGTTGATTTTTGTTCCGAAGAAATACCACTAGCACCGCCATTCAAACTTTTAATCTGCGCAGAAAACGGCAAAATCAATGAAAGGTCGGCAAAATCAGAAGAGCCATCTATGATTTCAATCTTGCCCAGCTTGAACTCCAGTTTTGGCGTACTGGCCTGAACTTGGTTCGCCGGGCCATCATGGGCAAGCAAAACATCAGAAAAATTGACGGTCTTATCTTTTCTGATAATGACCCTGGCATAAGGTTTAGTCATAACCAGTGTCTCAGCATGATATTGATTTGCCGACGTATCCACATCGATACCGTTAACAACTAAATTATCCCATTTCACCAAGTCCTTGTTTTTTAGCTGATCGCGCGTTAAAAAATCGGCAATATGAGTACTACCGGTAAATCTGATAGCCTGTGATTGATCGACCATAACCGTGCCATTAACAGCCAACCTCCCGTCAATGACATCCAATCTGGCAAATTTATCAACATAGGACTGGAAAATTTCTAGCGCAATATCGCTGGCCTCAACGGCTATCTTGGCGGATAAAGGCTCAAGAACCGTATTACCGGAAAGCTTAATCAGGCCCGATTTATTAAACCCAGCACTGAGCTGAAAGGGCAAACTCGTGCCGGCTTTATTGCAAAATTGGGTCAATTTGAAATTAATCGGCTTGGCAATCAGCGTAACCGGCTTTTTCAGAGTCAGATCTTCAAAACTTAAGCCGAAATTATTCAACTCGATAGTGTTGATGTTGATATTCCAAGGCTGTTGTTGCGAAGATTCGTCGATTTTTTCAGCCGGCAGTGCATAATTAAACCGGCCTTCGGCATTTAAACCGAGCTTAAAATCAGCATCCGTAGCCACCACGGATTCGATAGCCAGCTCATGCTTTTCGAGATTAAACGCGATGCCCTGTACCGAAACTGTCGGAACCTTAACCAGGACTTTATCCTGTGCAGCGGGTAAAAGCTGAAGCTCATGCAATGAAAACTTACCCTGATTGACCTGGACATTAAATTTATTATCGCTGTAACCGGCCTGGTAATCGGCCTCAAACAGTTCATAGCCTTGTAAATCAAATTGCAAAAAATCTCGCAAGACCAAGGCCTGGATTTTAGACAGTTGCATGTTATCCAGCTTGATATGCCCGGCTGAAGACCAGGGTTTCAGTCCGACAGTCCCGTGCCAATCAAGCTTGCCGCCTGAACTCAAAGTCAGAGATAGACTGAAGTCGGCTGACTTAGGCCGCTGAGTAGTGATGTTTTCGATGGTAAAATTGAGCGGATAAACCGTTTCTTTAAGCTGCGCATCTTCCCAGTCCAGCTTGCCTTCGGTTATCGCTAAAATTTTGATAGTTAGCGGAAAAATCTTGCGGTCCTCGGATTTAACCTCAGTTTTTTCTTTAAGCAAATCTTTAAAATTGAACTCGCCGTTTTGATCTTTACTGATGAAAATGACCGGCTGGTGCAATAACACCTGGTTAAGCACCAGCGCCTGCTGAAGTACAGATTGCAGGACATTGATATCGACAAAAAAACCATCAAAGCTTACAAAAACGTGACCATCTAAGTCCTGTAGTTCACCCCCCTGGACGCTTAACTGCAGTGAAAAAGGATTAAATCGGACTGTTTCGACAGAGGCTTTTCTGCCTGTTTCATTTTGCATGACTGCCGGCAGTTTCGATTTGATCAGCACCGGCACACCGTAAAATCCGAGCACGGCATAAATGCCCAGCAGACTGCCTGCGATAAAAACGACTACGATGACTTTAGCTAGTATATTTCGAATTTTCATTAACCAGACGATTCTATAGGCTTTAACTTGGCCCCATTATAACGCGGTTAATCAACAAGCAAGCATTACATCTCCTGGAGACAAAACTGAGTCCTACTCCGATTTTTTTATGCCTAGTTGTTTTTAATGGGTATCCATTTTGACGATGTGGTAATCACCAATGGTGATGCCATCGGCATTGGTGAAGTCAAATATAAAGCCCATGAAAACAATCTAAATAAATTAGATCGTAAAATGCGAAACATTAAAAAGTTGTTTCCTATTTATCAGAACTACAAACAGTACGGCGCCATTGCCTCATTTCACATTAACGACGCTGCCAAAAAAGAAGCGTTAAAACGCGGTTATTTTGTCCTGCAACGTAGCGGCGACCTGGTTCACAGTGAAACTAGCGTGTTATAAACCGCGACCGACAACATCGAACCTGTAAAGCCGTACGTCGTATCATATCGAACCCGCCGTACGGGATAATTGATATATGGAAAACTTACGAGCCCCCATCCCATTTCAGTGTTTTTTTCTTCATCATGATTGCTTGGGCTTCCTCAACAGCCTCAATACACTCGTTAAATTTACCCACCCTGATAGCACTCTTCGCTACTCTGAACTTGGCGCTGGCACGTGGCAAAATAATGGAGTTATTTCGATTCTCTGAGGTATGTTGTAAAGCTAGATTGGCTAACTTGGCAAAACCTTCGGCATCACCCTGTTTACCTAGTGTAATCATGTTTTCAGACAGCGACAAAAGTAAGGATAAATCTTCATTGACAGGTTCGCCTGCAGCATAAACAGGACTCAGTGTAGATAAAAACAGCAGCAATACTGCAAATGTATGTTTGGGGGACATGTGTTTCCTCGTTATATAATTATTATGGAAGCATGATATTAGGGTTCTGGTTTGCTAGAGCTCTAGCAGTTGCACGAAAAACGGGCATATAGCATTGGAATTGATGTTTTTTACTATTTCAAATCAGCAATAGCTGCACCAAAATTGATATGAAAAACCTGGCCATTCAATACCAATGCTGGAACTGATTTCACCCCGGTGGCTTCTGCTGTTGCTATTCGATCAGGCTGTTCTCCCAAATGTACAACTTCAACTTGGTATCTCGAATGGTCAATGGCATCGGCTACCATTTGTTCTGCACCCAAACAAACAGGACAGCCGGCGTGATAAAATTGTGCAGTGTTCATAATAACATCCCCTTAAATAATAACAGTGAATCGCTACTATAAAAGCGGAGCAAGCGATTGTCAACAAATTTCGATTCGATACTATCAGCTTAGTCAGCCCTGGCTAAATCTAAGCTCTGTACAAGATTAAACCATGTCAGCCTTTTAATACGGGAGGAATTGCATCGAGAACTGCATCCTAAAGCATTATCTGCGATAATAAAGCACAATAATTTGTATACAATGCCGGACAGGTGTCGGCTCTAATCCTTTATCCAAATAACGCCGTTATGAACGAAGAAACAGTATTTAAACCTTGTGACCTGGTTATCTTTGGCGCTTTAGGCGATTTATCCCGCCGAAAGCTGCTTATTTCCCTGTATCGGCTCGAAATAGCTAATTTGCTTGAAGCCGACACCCGCATCATAGGAATAGATCAATACCCGTTTGATAACTTAGGCTTTATTGAGATCATCCATAAAAGTTTACAGGAGTTTTTAAATGAAACCTTGGATGAACAGGTGTGGGCGCTGTTTTCGGCGCGATTTTCCTATCTTAAAATTGATTTGACCCAGATGGATCAATACCCTCTGTTGAATACCGTCATTGATGGGCAATCCAGGGTAATGGTAAATTATTTTGCCGTGTCGCCTTTTTTGTTTACCAATATTTGTCAGGGACTGGCAGGATGCGGGGTTTTAAATCACGAATCACGCATGGTGATGGAAAAACCCATAGGCCACGACCTCAAATCTTCAAAAGCGATTAATGATGCGGTAGCCGAGGTGTTCAGTGAAAAACAGGTGTACCGGATTGATCATTATTTAGGTAAAGAAACGGTACTTAATTTATTAGCACTGCGTTTTGCCAATTCCATTTTTACCACCAACTGGGACCACAATACCATAGACCATATCCAAATTACCGTCGCTGAAGAAGTCGGCATTGAAGGTCGTTGGGATTATTTTGATAAAACCGGACAATTACGTGACATGCTACAAAATCATTTGTTGCAGATTTTGACTTTTGTGGCAATGGAGCCACCGGTTAACCTCGAAGCGCAAAGCATACACAATGAAAAAATCAAGGTGTTGGCTGCGCTGCGGCCTATTACCAAAGAGAATGTGGAAAGAAAAACCGTCCGTGGGCTGTATTCGGCGGGGGACATAAAAGGTAAATCAGTGCCGGGCTATCTTGAAGAAGCGGGTGCTAATGCTGAAAGCACTACCGAGAGCTTTGTCGCATTGCGAGTAGATATTGATAACTGGCGCTGGGCCGGAGTACCGTTTTATTTGCGTACCGGCAAACGGATGAGTTATAAACGCACCGAAATCGTTGTTAATTTTAAGCAATTACCGCATAACATTTTCAAGGAAAGTTTTGCCGATTTGCCGTCCAATAAACTGATCATCCATTTACAGCCGAATGAAGGCGTGGAAATTCAGATACTCAACAAAATCCCCGGTATTGATGAAAATATTAAGCTACAAAAAACTAAACTGGATTTGAGTTTTTCTGACACCTTTAAAAACAGCAAGATTTTTGGTGGTTATGAAAAGCTGGTGTTAGAAGCAATGCGCGGCAATCCGACCTTATTTTTGAGTCGCGAAGAAATTGAACAAGCTTGGACCTGGATTGATTCGATACAGGACGCTTGGGCGCATACCAATGCGGCGCCTAAACCTTATCCGGCAGGTACCTGGGGGCCTGAGGCCGCTGACGAGTTAATTGCCACAGATGGCAGGGCTTGGGAAGAATCATAAGCGTATCCTGATCTTATTAAAATTTTGAACTCTAAAGGAATAAACATGCATCCCGTAATTGAAAAAGTGACTCAAGACATCATTGAGCGCAGCTATCCAACTCGCTCTGCCTATCTTAGTTATATTGATGCGATCGCTAAAAAAGGCCCGGTGCGATCAGGTATGGGTTGTGGTAATTTGGCTCACGGTTTTGCTGCCTGTAGTGCCAGTGAAAAAGCTGATTTGACCGGTGATCAAAAAGCCAATATCGCGATCATTACGTCTTATAACGATATGTTGTCCGCTCACCAGCCGTATAAAGATGCGCCTGATTTAATCAAGGCGGCCATTCGAGAAGCCGGTGGGGTGGCCCAGGTTGCTGGTGGTGTTCCTGCGATGTGTGATGGTATTACCCAGGGTCAGCCGGGTATGGAATTGTCATTATTTAGCCGTGATTTGATTGCGATGTCCACCGCGATAGGCATGAGCCACAACATGTTTGACGGCGCCTTATATCTGGGTGTTTGTGATAAAATCGTGCCAGGATTATTGATAGGTGCACTTAGTTTTGGCCACTTGCCGGTGCTATTTATTCCAGCAGGGCCGATGCCCAGTGGTTTAACCAATAAGGAAAAAGCCCGCGCACGTCAAGATTATGCGATTGGTAAAATCGGTCGTAAAGAACTGCTTGAAGCTGAGTCTGCCTCTTATCACAGTCCTGGCACCTGTACCTTTTACGGCACTGCCAACAGTAACCAGATGATGATGGAAATCATGGGGCTGCATTTGCCTGGCAGTTCATTCGTCAATCCTTACACGCCGTTGCGTGATGAATTAACCAAAGCCGCAGCCAAGCAGGTATTAAAGTTCACTGCGCTAGGTGAGGATTACCGGCCAATTGCGCATATGATTTCAGAAAAAGCCATCGTCAATGCGGTTATCGGTTTGTTGGCAACAGGTGGTTCAACCAATCACACTATGCACTTAATCGCGATTGCTCGTGCCTCCGGTATCGTGCTTAACTGGGATGATTTTGATAATTTGTCCAAGGTGGTTCCGTTAATAGCAAAAATCTATCCGAACGGCCCGGCTGACGTAAATCATTTTCAAGCTGCTGGCGGTATGGGCGTATTGATTGCGGAACTGTTAAGAAATGGTCTGCTGCATGAAGATGTTATAACGGTTGCCGATCAGCGTGGCATGAACAGCTATCGCTCAGAACCCAAGCTGATAGCAGATAAGTTGATCTGGGAACCGGTCCCCGATGTCTCTTTGGATACCAGCGTGCTCGGTACCGTCGAAAAACCCTTTGCGACCGGTGGCGGTTTGCATGTGATGCACGGTAATTTAGGTCGGGGCATAGCCAAATTGTCGGCAGTGTCAATTGAACATCAAATCGTTGAAGCAGCTGCCATTGTTTTTGATGATCAAGAAGATATGCTGGCTGCCTTTAAGCGCGGCGAACTGGAAAAGGATTTTATCGCAGTTATTCGCTTTCAAGGTCCTCGTTCCAACGGCATGCCGGAACTGCATAAACTGACGCCTCCGCTGGGCGTATTGCAAGATAGAGGCTTCAAGGTTGCACTGGTGACGGATGGCCGGATGTCTGGGGCATCGGGGAAAGTTCCTTCGGTTATCCATTTATGCCCGGAATGTGAATCCGGTGGCCCGTTAGCAAAAGTACACAATGGCGATATTATTTCGATGAACCTGCAAACCGGCGATATTAATGTATTGGTTGATCAGGCTGAATTTGAGGCCCGGATTCCAGTACCCAATTCTGCCAAAAATCACCATTATGGCCTGGGACGCGAGATGTTCGGCGGTTTCCGCCTAGGTGCCTCTTCGGCGGAAACCGGTGCATCTAATTTATTTCTTGTTGATTAACCTAAAAATAACCTTATTTAAAGTATTTGTCGGGTTACTAACCTGACCTAACAAACTAGCGGATAAAACAATGTATTCAAATAACTGGAAGATTCAACCTAAAGATGTTTTAAACGCCGGCCCGGTGATGCCGGTCATGGTCATTCAAAATCTGGAAGATGCTGTGCCTTTGGCTAAGGCTCTGGTTGCGGGCGGTATTAAAGTGTTGGAAATAACCCTGCGCACACCGATAGCGCTGGAGGCCATTCGGCTTATCAGTCAAGAAGTCAAAGACGCAATCGTCGGTGCGGGCACTATTACTACGCCAGAACAATTAAAAGCGGCGGAAGACGCCGGTGCTGTTTTTGCGATTAGTCCCGGCTTAACGCCAAAACTTTTGGCAGCCGCCAAAGCCGGTAATATCGCGTTAATTCCCGGTATAGCCACCTTATCAGAACTAATGATGGGTATGGAATATGGCCTGGATCATTTTAAATTCTTCCCAGCCGAAGCGGCGGGTGGCATACCCATGTTAAAGTCGATCGCCGGACCTATTCCCGGAGTGACTTTTTGCCCGACAGGTGGAATTTCTCCGGAAAACTATCACAGTTACTTGCAGCTAAGCAACGTGGCTTGTGTTGGCGGATCATGGCTGGTGCCTGCGGATGCAGTGAAATCAAAAAATTGGGCTAAAGTGACCGAACTGGCAAAACAGGCGATAGAGCGAGCGGTTTAGACTAATTTTTAAATCCGTAATCAATAATGCAAAAAGCATTGTAGGAGCGACTGAAGTCGCCCGATTCAAAACTGAGAAAAAACATGACCAAACTGCGCAGTGTTACCTTAAACGAGAAAACTCAGTCTTTAGCCGAGTTACCTGTTTTATCTGGGACTACGGGACCCGATGTAGTTGATATTCAAACCCTGTATCAAAAGACCGGCATGTTTACCTATGATCCCGGTTTTACGTCCACGGCCAGTTGCAGTTCCTCAATAACCTATATAGATGGTGAACAGGGAATACTGATGTATCGCGGTTATCCTATCGAGCAACTTGCAGAGCATTGCACTTTTTTGGAAGTCTCCTATCTGCTGCTGAATGGCGAATTACCCAGCACCGATGAAATGCAGGAGTTTGAAAGCACCATAACCATGCACACGATGGTGCATGATCAGCTGACCAATTTTTTTAAAGGCTTTCGTCGTGATGCACACCCGATGGCTATTATGGTTGCGGTGGTTGGTGCGTTATCCGCTTTTTATCATGATGCGCTGGACATTAAATCTAAAAAAGATCGAGACCTAAGCGCGATCCGCCTGATTGCCAAGGTACCAACTATCGTAGCGATGTGTCATAAATACAGCACCGGCTTGCCGTTTATGTATCCGCAAAACAAGCTAAGTTACGTTGAGAATTTTATGCGTATGATGCTGGGCACACCGTGTGATGATTTTTCGCCTAATCCTGTACTGGTAAGAGCCTTGGACAGAATTTTGATTCTTCACGCTGATCATGAGCAAAACGCCTCTACCTCAACAGTGCGCCTAGCCGGTTCCAGCGGCGCCAATCCCTACGCTTGCATTACTGCGGGAATTGCCTGTTTGTGGGGAGCGGCTCATGGCGGTGCTAACGAAGCTGTGCTGAACATGCTAGAAGAAATTGACGACGTTTCAAATATTACCGCTTTTATAAACAAGGCTAAAGATAAAAATGATCCATTCAGGCTGATGGGCTTTGGTCATCGAGTTTATAAAAATCATGATCCCAGGGCCAAATTAATGCGTAAAACCTGTCATGAAGTGCTGACAGAGCTGGGTTTACATGATGACAAGCTATTCAAATTAGCGCTGGAATTGGAACGTATTGCTCTCGAAGATCCTTATTTCATTGAGAAAAAACTCTATCCAAATGTCGATTATTATTCCGGCATTGTATTGCACGCTTTGGGCATACCCAGCAATATGTTTACTGCAATGTTTGCGATGGGGAGAACCGTAGGTTGGATTGCTCACTGGGATGAAATGATCGCGGATCCTGAGCAAAAAATAGGACGGCCAAGGCAGCTTTATACCGGTGCAACAAAGCGCGACATACCACCGCAACATATCAAATCTCGTTAAACAACACCTGCCGAAAATAAAAGGGTCAAAAATTTATAGCAGTTGTTTTATTTCCGGGTAATAGGTGAGCAACTGTTGGCGGAAAGCTTCGATAGCTAGCTCATCATGACGCTCGGTACGTGGGATCGGTACGCTGATTTCACTGACCAGTTGCATTGGTGAGGCGGATAAAAATATCAGCCGGTCAGCCAATGCAATGGCTTCGCGCAGATCATGGGTGACAAATAAAACCGTGTGCGGACGTTGTCGCCATAGGTCTAGCAACAATTCTCGAACCCGTCTTGCGGTCGGCGCATCCAGCGAAACAAAGGGTTCGTCCATCAGCAACACGTCAGGATCGACAGCAAAGGCTCTGATGATGGCAACGCGACGGCTCATGCCCAGGGATAATCGTTCGGGATAACTGTGTTGCGCTGCCGTTAGCTGCATGATCTCAAGCAAGTCATCAACGACCCCGGTAGACTGAGGTGCATCCAGTGCCAGCTCAACATTTTCCCTGACAGTACGCCAAGGCAGCAAGCGTGGATTCTGGAAAACGTAGCCTATCTTGGCTTGCTTGTGTTGTTGCCCGACACGTATCTCTCCGTCGTAATCCTTATCCAGACCGGCAATAATATTCAATAGTGTGGTTTTACCGCAGCCGGACGGGCCGACTAGGCAAACAAATTCATTTGAATTCAGCGACAGCTTTAGGTTGGCGATACTAGGGGTGGTCGCGGTGGGATAGGTTTTGTTGTTGATGCTAATCTGAATATCAGTCATCTGCGCCAACGTAGTGCTTTTTTGTCCAATGGTTTTAAAACCAGCAGTTCTATGAGTTGAATCACTGCAACAAAAGCAAAGGTATAAGCCAGAATGCTGGCAACATCAAACAACTGAAAAAACAAATGCAGCTGATAGCCCATGCCGTTGCTGCGGCCCAATAACTCGACCACCAAAATGATTTTCCAGATCAAGGCCAGGCCCGAACGGGTAGCTCCCATTACAAACGGATGCAGTTGCGGCCAGATCACATGTACCAGGGTTTTGCGCCTGCCGAAATGATAACAGCGCGCCATGTCCAGTAAATCCTGATCCAGTGCGCGAGTGCCTTCCCGTATCGTAACAATCACATTGGGCAGCTTGTTGATGACCACCGCAAGTATCGCGGCCGATTCGACCAGACCGAACCAGACATAGCAAAGGATAATCGTGACCAGTGCCGGCACATTCAAAAATATAACCAGCCAGTTGTCAAAGAAGGTGTCGAGTTTTTTATTCCGTCCCAGCACAATGCCGATCGCACAACCCAGCAACATCGCCAGCGTAAAGCTGACCACCAGTCGCAGCATGGTCACGCCCAGATGGAACGGCAGTTGCCCTGATACGCAGTCTTGCCAGAAAATTCGGGCCACTGCTATGGGCGTCGGCAGGGTGTTGCTGTTTAAATAGCTAGCCAAACCCTGCCACAGAGCTAAAAAAACCAACAGTGACAGGCTAGGTAAACATTTTTTAATGTTGATCAAACGATTATTCTACCAACCAAAAAGTGCCAGGTTGCAGGTTTTCTGATTGCCCGGTCAACTGATTGTTAGTTAACTGGCGGAGCATTGTGTAAATCCGGCCTGCCCCCTGTTGTTCTGGTTCGCCCCAGTGCTCAATCCCGCCTTCACAATAACGCTGGCGCAATTTGGCCAGCGTGGGTACATCATCGGTTTGGGTTAACGGAATAATTTTTTCCCAGGCTGCATCGGTGGTACACAGCTGATTTTTCGCCTGCTTGCTGGCGCTAAAAAAACTATTAATCGCCTGTTTATGGTCGTTGGCCCAGCTTTGTCTGAACACATAACCCAGGCTGGGAACTTCTTCCTGGATACCTAAGCCTTTTAAAATGCCTTTGCCATCAATAAGCTGGCGATAGCCCTGGGCTTCAAGCCGGGCGGCAAAATGCCAATAGGTCAGGGCGGCATCGACACGGTTTTGCTTGAGTTGTTCGTTGATCAGTGGAGGAGCGCCGTAGACTTTTTCTACCGAAGCATTCAGATCCAGTTGCTGTTGCCCGGCCAAGGCTTGCAGCAACAACCAGTTTTTGTCCAGTTCGCCACCAGCTATGCCCAGCCGTTTGCCTTTCAGATCTTTTACCGACTGGATCGGGCTGTCTTTGGCTACCATCAGTGCGCCGGAGGTATTTGAATACGGGTAAAAACTAAAGTCGGAGCCGGTAGCGCGCAGTCTGGAAACCCAGATCCAATCAGACACAATCAGGTCGACAGCGCCAGCCTGTAAGGCAATCTTGCCGGCTTCCGCATTAGCCACATGCTGTATGTCCAGCTGAAAATCCGGGTTATCCTGTAAAGCGGCCAGTTCCCAATCAACCGTGCCGGACGCCTGAACGCCGATCCGTATGAGATTTTTTTCTACCGCATAACTGTTCGATGAAACGAACAGACACAGGCTGATAAAAAAAGCATTAAATTTCATAAAAACTGTCTCTAAAGCTAAAGTAAAGGTCGCCTATTCTATCTGTATGCGTTGATTCGCGCGAGGATGTTCTGTGTTAGATAGCCATTTAAACCGTAATAGCTTATCCTGATGAAAAACTTTACTTATTCAAATGATTCATTACTTTCATGCGAAAATACGAAAAAATTTTAGTTAACCTAGGGGAAAATTCGATGAATAATATAGCTATAGAAAAACATGCTACCGTCATAAAGTCGCCTAAAGGCGAATTGGTGGTCAAAGGCGTGGCCACGGCTTTAGCGGCCGCAACAATCATAGAAGCCGGCAAAGGTGTTGCGCTTACCTTAGCCAAACATCCACTGGTTATGTTCAGTCTGGGTATTGTTTCAGGCTTTTATGTACATAAATACCGTAAAGAGATTATTACGATTACCAGCAAAACCGCTGAACAAGGCAAAAATTTTGTCTTGAGTCAAAAAGACAATCTTAAAGATTTACTTACGGAAACCCGTCAGGAGACTGAAGAACCCGAATCAAAATAATATCAATCGGCTGTATTTATCACAGAGTAGCGTAAAACCCCGTCGTTCAGGACGGGGATGTAAGCGGCTCAATTCTACTTGCTTCATAATACACGGCTTGTTAAAATTATTTGCAGTTGCTATCAGAGGACGCTTTAGGCTCGCTCTACGACGGCAATTTAGTTTTTAAAATAAAGACTTCAAAATCACTTTCAGCAAAAACCAAGCGATAGGTGGAAGTCTGACTACTCGATTAAATATAGTAAAATAACCGTCGGATAGACGTGGCTAGTCTGTGAAGTGAACGGTGCAGTAATGCCGTCAGCAGCAGAAACCAGTGAGCAGTAGCGATACATACTCACTCCTAGGAAACTAGGAATCCCCTTCCTTTAGGTCGGGAAGGATGTCAACATGCCAATGTAGTATTCTATCATTTGTTGTAGCAACAAAATGACCGCATCAAGTTGATTCTTTATGTCGTGGATAAAATTATGCTGCTGGAAGCCTTCGGCAGCATAAAAAGATAGACCCATATACACGGTGTTGCAGCCCATGACGATCATAATGAAGGCGGCGGACTTTAACATTAAGCCTCTAAAGTGGGCACTCATTTTACCAAAAGCGACGCTGATAAACAGCATGGTCGGCAGCGTGCCAGCGCCAAAGGTCAGCATCAACAAGCCTCCTTCCATAATAGTTGTTGCCGAGGTTGCCTTAACGGCCATCGCAAAAGTCAAAGGGCATGGCATCAATCCGTTTAATACCCCGGCAATCATCGCACCCAGTATTGGCCCTCGGGTTCTTGACTGCGCATATCCTTTACGCAATAAAGTCATCGGCAACAGCCTTACTGCACCTTGAAAAGGAATCCAGCCTAAAATACCCAAAGCCAGAATAATGACCACCGTACCAATAACCATTTGTAAGATGCTTTGTGCTTTACCGAACATTCCGCTGGAAACTAAAGCAACTCCCAATGCTGCTGCGGCAAAACCAACCAAGGTATAGACGCCTATTCGGGCCAGTTGATAAATAAAATACGGCAAGTAACGTTTTGAAGGGCCGGCCTTCATAAAGTAGCCTGAAACCAGTGCGCCGCACATGCCCAGACAGTGCCCACTCCCTAACAAGCCAGCCATAAAAGCCAGGCTATAATCAAAGCCACCCGCCGCAACAGCGACATGTTGCATACCCATATCCATGGTTGAATGATCCATTTTTATCCTCGTTTACTGAGTCGTAAAGAATTAACAATAACCGAAATAGAACTTAAGGCCATAGCGGCTGAAGCTATCATTGGGTTGAGATTTCCCATCGCCGCAACCGGGATGGCGATAACGTTATAACCGAACGCCCAGAATAGATTTTGCTTGATGATGCGAATGGTATCTGTGCTGAGCTGAATGGCTTCGGTTACTTTGCTAATATCGCCATGCACTAGCGTCATATCCGCTGATTCTATTGCTATATCGGTGCCCGTGCCTATCGCAAAACCCACATTAGCCGCTGCCAAGGCCGGAGCATCATTGATGCCGTCACCCATCATGCCGACTTTTTTTCCCTCTTTTTGGAACTGATGAATAATGGCCAACTTTTGTTCAGGTTTTGCCTCGGCAATAACTGTTTCAATACCTACCAGTGTGGCAATATACTGTGCAGTTTTTTCAGCATCACCGGTGACCATCAGTGTTTGTATGCCTAGTTTTTTTAGCTGTAAAACAGCCTGTATAGCTTGCGGCCTAGGCTTGTCGGCAATACCGAAGACAGCCGCAGCCTTGCCATTAATGGCCATAAATACCGAGGTTTTGCCCTGACTGGAAAAATCACTGGCGGCCGCCAGCAGACTATCAACCGTAATCGCTTTATCCTGTAACCAGACTTTATTGCCCAACAGCAGTTTTTTACCTGCCACTTCTGCTGCTATGCCAAGTCCGGTTTCACTGTAAAAATGGCTGCAGTCCTGCAATGCAATAGCGTGAGCTTTAGCATGAGCGACTATCGCCTTACCCAAAAAATGTTCCGAATTATATTCTGCCGAAGCCGCCAAACTGATTAGCTTTTCCTGGCTAAGTCGAGTCACTTTAAACACATCGGTGAGTTCAGGCTTGCCTTCGGTAATCGTGCCAGTTTTATCGAAAACAATGACATCGAGTTTCGCAGCTGTTTCCAGGCTTTCGCCATTACGAATATAAATTCCTGCAGTTGCTGCCTGACCGGCTCCAACCATGATCGCTGCCGGTGTCGCCAGACCCAGTGCGCAAGGACAAGCAATCAATAAAACGGTGATCGCATTACCAAAGGCAAAGCCAAAAGGCGCGCCTACCATTAGCCAACCGACCAGCGTTAAACCCGACAAGATCATTACCGCCGGAACAAACACAGCGGAAATTTTATCCACCTGTTTCTGGATCGGTAGCTTGGTTGCCTGAGCCTGATCAACCATATGTACTATGCCTGCTAGTACGGTATCCATACCGACGGCGGTTACACGTATACGCAATACACCGCTGCCGTTAACACAGCCACCTATCACCTTATGACCGATATCCTTAACCACCGGTAAGCTTTCTCCGGTTACCATGGCCTCATCCACCGTCGATACTCCCTGAACAACAAGACCGTCTGTCGGAATTTTTTCGCCGGGGCGCACCAGTAAAATATCGCCTACAACACAATCATCAACCGGAATAACCAGTTCTTGACCGTCACGCAGTAATGTCGCAGTCTGTGGCTGCAAATCGACCAACTTGCGGATGGCGGCACCGGCTTGACCTTTAGCGCGCTCTTCTAAATAGCGTCCTAGCAAAACAAAAGTGATAATGGCCGCGCCGGCTTCAAAGTAAATATGCCCGCTACGTCTAAAAAGCGCTGGTAAACTGTAGCCATAAGCTGAACCCACGCCCAGCGCAATCAAGGTATCCATGTTGGCCGTGCGTTGTTTTGCCAAGCGCCAGGCTTTAGTAAAAAATGTCCCCCCTGACCAGAACACCACTGGGGTTGCCAGTATAAATTGCAGCCAATACAGCCAGCGCGAGGTCGACATACTCATGCCAACCATGACCACCGGAAAACTCAATAGGCCGGACCAAATAAATCGGCGTTTAGCTAAAATAAGCCGCTGCTGTTCCTTATCGATCAGATTTTTGCGTTGGGATAGCGTATCCATTGGGTAGGTTTTGTAACCCAGCGTTGCTATCTTGGTACTTACCTGATTTTTATCCAGCTGACCCTGAACGGTCAGGGTTGAGGTACCAAAGTTCACATTTGCCTGTTTGATTCTCGGGTCACGTTTTAACACCATTTCGATCAATAAGGCACACGAGGCGCAAGTCATCCCCTCAACAGCCAAATCAATTTCCTGTAGCGGACCCTCGAAAACTTTCTTTTGTTGTTGCTGTTGCTCGGCCTGTTTCTTGGCAATATTGCCCAGTACCGCCTCCAGTAAAATAAGTAAATTCTTGATTGGCAAATGGTCAGGATCAAACTCAATGACCACAGAACCTAGTGCGCAAACCGAACGTATCTTTTTTATTTCGGGACGTTTTTTTAACAGTATTTCGAAAATATAACTGCGTTCTTGGTCATTTTTCAGAATCGGTGACAGAATTCTGATACGCCGATTTAATTGATGAACCAGCTGGAAATTTTGCAGAGCAGAGGATTGTGTAGCCATAGCGACAGTTCTCAGAAAGGCGATAAAAGTGCGGGGTGAAAAGCTGAAAAATATCTAACTTTTTTCTTCCGCTCTATTTTTTTTGCGAGAACGAACCAGCAAAAAAAACATATAAAACAGAGCCATCCATTCATAACGATGCTTAAGGGGTTTTATCAGCCAATGTTGAGTAATATCATTCCAGTGCAACTTAACCAGAAACAGTACCAAAATGTCATTCAAAAAATCAACAATGGCTTTTTCCGGATCGTTCATGAAGGCCTTTGGCTGTTTCATGCCCAGTCGGGTAATGATTTTAGCCGCCTGGACGGTTTCTTTGGCATCGCCGAATTTTTCTTTAGCCCAGCGTGTCACTTTAAAATCATCTAAGCGCGACTGAATTTTTTCCTTCCACAAAATTGATTTTGAAACAGGCTTGGGTTTTAAATCACCATTTTCTTCCAGCTCAGCAAGCACAGAAAATAATTGTTTAGCCAGTGACTTAAAATCACAAACTGATTCATTGAACCGAATTGACAGTTTCTGCTGGCTGCGATAAAGGTTAACTTTATAGACGCCCTCTATTTTAGAGATGCTATCGGTCACCACCCTGGTTACATCAACATGACAAATCTGGGCCGGTATTTCAAATCTTACATGACCGTCCACTCGATAACGCAGCACAAATTCTTTTTGGATAGACATAAACTAGAAAGCCCCTAAAAAAACAAAACGGGTACGCTGTGACCATATTCACAGCGTACCCGTTAACGACAGCACTCAGTTCTGCACGGAATGAACTAAGTTTAAGTGCACAATAGCTAAAGCTTATTCCTTGTTTTCCGCAACTATATCTTCCAGATTTTCTTTTTGCTGTAACACAAAATCTTTGCCAGCATCTACCATGCTGGTGGTACTGGAAATTATTTCTTTGCGATATTTATAAATTAAATAACCACCTACTAGGCCTAAGCCAAAAACCAGAATCGGATGTTTAGCAACATTACTCATTAACTTACTTCCCGTATGTACCGTAGATGAAACAATTGATCCTTTAACAACTTCTTTAGCAAGCTTACCATGTACGTGACTCATCGTCATTTTTTCCTTAAGTATTAATAATTTACAGTTAATTAATTCTGGTTTGGCTCAGGGAGGATTTGATCTTCATTTAACAATTGATAAATACCTTTGCATCCCTCGCAACAAAACGCTTTATCACCTTCTTTGGTTTTCAATGTAAAACTAGATAATTCAATATCTAATCCACAAAGATCACACACTTGTTTAGTATTAGTCATGGTTATGCACTATTGGGCGCTGTTAATTTTGATCAAAGTAGCAATTTTGCCAAAAGTGATTTTGAAGTCTTTTTAAAATTGCCGTGTCAGAGTAAGCTTAAGCTTACTCTTATACTCGATGTTCCAGTTTTTAGTTTTTTTGTAGTCTGATTCATGAAAAACTCATCCAGCAGCTCGGTACTGCAGCGAAGCCGTCGAACCTAATCGTCCTAAATCTCTCCCAACCATATGTTTACCCGAAGGCATTAACTGAAAAACC
>CANNNV010000047.1 GCA_947506155.1 Methylococcaceae bacterium | reverse complement strand
TTTCAAAAGGGAGGCAAATTGAGCATTTGTCGCGTGGGGTTGTTTTCATGAGACACCACCATGATTTTAGTTGTAACCACTAAATACGGTATCTAACAAAATCAATCACATGTCAAATTTAACTACCCCCCATAATCCGGTACAATCAGTAAAAATAAAAACAGGAGCCGCGAGTATTCAAACAAAACTAAATATGCCCAAGGGCATAAATGACATTGCCGGGTAACACCGGCTTTTTTGTGCCTGAATTGTTGGCAAGTGTTGCGGGTGTTTTTATTGGCTTAATTTGTAAGGCCAGTATTTCGGCATTGATGAAATGCGGTTACAAACTGGTTACATTTTGCAAAACGCCAGACATAAAAAAAGGCTGAAAATATTCAACCCTTTGATTTTATTGGTGGGGTGTCAGGGATTCGAACCCTGGACCTATGGATTAAGAGTCCACTGCTCTACCAACTGAGCTAACACCCCTGCTAAATTTTTTAGCTATCTTTCCATCATAAATGTTTTCTTAAATTAATTCAAGCGAAAAACATCTACTCAGCGGTGTTAATGGTCATTGGCACAGGGGAATGCAAAAATTTTTACTCATGATTAGTGTGTTGGCACGGTTATTTTCCGTGTCTTTTGTTAAAAAAATATGCGAACTTCTCCACGCTTACTTTAACTTATCTTTAAGCATTTTATTCACTTCGCCAGGATTGGCCTTGCCCTGCATTTCTTTCATTACTTGCCCGACAAAAAAGCCAAACACTTTGTCTTTGCCGCTGCGGTATTGCTCAACCTGATCCATGTTATCGGCAATGATTTTATCGATGATGGATTCTATTGCGCCGGTATCAGTGATCTGTTTTAAACCTTTCGCTGCGATAATTTCATCAGCGGTAGACGTTCCCTGCCACAAATCTTCAAACACCTGTTTGGCCATTTTTCCGGAAATGGTGTCGTCGCTGATGCGCTTTAACAAGCCCGCCAGACGTTGGTCACTAACCGGCGAATCCGTGATTTCTAGGCCCGCTTTGTTAAGCGCTGCCAACAAGTCGCCGGTCACCCAGTTGGCGCACATTTTTGCAGGGCTCTCAGACTCCTTGACCACAATTTCGAAATAATCAGCCAAGGCTCTGGAAGATGTCAGTAGGGTGGCGTTCTCTTCATCCAGCGCATAGTCTTCTTTAAAACGTTGCTTTTTAGCCTGTGGCAGTTCCGGCAAGCGGGCTTTGATTTTCGCCTTAAAGTCTTCATCGATCAACACCGGCAACAAATCGGGGTCAGGAAAATACCGGTAATCGTTGGCTTCTTCCTTACTGCGCATCGACCGGGTTTCATCCTTGACCGAATCATACAGCCTAGTTTCCTGAACTACTTTGCCGCCGCTTTCTATCAGCTCTATCTGCCGCTCGACTTCATGATTGATGGCTTTTTCGACAAACTTGAACGAGTTGATGTTTTTGATTTCAGCGCGGGTGCCAAACTCTTTCTGGCCTTTAGGACGCACCGATACATTGGCGTCACAACGGAACGAACCTTCCTGCATATTGCCGTCGCAAATACCCAGATAGCGCACCAATTCGTGCATTTTTCTCATATAGGCCACAGCTTCCTTGGCCGAGCTCATTTCTGGCTCGGAAACAATTTCCAGTAACGGCGTACCGGCGCGGTTTAAGTCAATGCCGGTTAGCCCATGAAAATTCTCGTGCAGCGACTTTCCGGCATCTTCTTCCAGGTGCGCACGGGTGATGCCGATACGCTTGGTAACGCCATCGACGTCAATATCCAGATGACCGATGCCAACGATAGGCAGTTCCATCTGGCTGATTTGATAGCCCTTGGGCAAATCCGGGTAAAAATAGTTTTTTCGGGCGAACACCGAGTACGGCGCGATATGCGCTTCGATGGCCATGCCGAAAATGACGGCCATGCGCACGGCTTCTTCATTCAATACCGGCAATACGCCGGGCAATCCCAAATCGACGGCGCAAGCCTGAGTATTGGGTTCTGCGCCGTAAGCGGTCGAGGCTCCAGAAAATATCTTGGATTTGGTCGCAAGTTGCGCGTGGATTTCCAGCCCGATGACTGTTTCCCATTGTGAGTTCATGTTGGTAATTCCTTGTTATTCGGCAAAAACGTCGGCTAGATCGATGTGCAGTTCGGGAAAAAGATAAGGTTTGGCGATGTCGTCGCCGGCATGCATGGCGAACAGTTGGTATTTTTCAGTGTCTTGGTCCAGCACAAACTGATAAACCGCTTGTTCGTAGGGATAAACCAACCAGTATTCGATAACGCCGTTTTCTTGGTAAAGATCAAATTTAATGCGCATTTCCTTCTTGGTGTTGCCGGGGGGCAATACCTCGATAATCCAGTCCGGTGAACCATTGCAGCCTTGTTCGGTGAGTTTTTCTTTATCGCAGATTACGCATAAATCAGGTTGGACAACGCTGTACACGTCCTGATCGGTCAGTTTCGATTTCCTACTATCATAGAGCTTGATGTCAAATGGCGCGTAAAAAAGCTTGCAGGGTCTTTTATGAAAATATTGATAAAGACTGCCACCCAAATTCGTAATAATGCTTTGATGTTTCAAGCTAGGCGCAGGCGACATCGCCATAATCTTACCCCTGATCAGCTCAACTGCATCTTCCAATTGCCACGTTAAGTAATCGGCGTAACTGTACGTGCCGTTTAAGTCCAATTGCGAAAGTTGCGTAATAGTAGTCATGGCTGTTTACTCAAAATGACTAGGGATATAAGTGTGCCAATCGGTGACTTGTTGATACTGGTGAGCAATATTTAATAACTTAGCTTCAGCAAAATAATTGCCGATAATCTGCAAGCCTACCGGCAAGCCTTTAGCAAAGCCGGCTGGCACTGACATCGCAGGAACGCCGGCCAGATTAATCGCAATCGTGTAAATATCGGACAAATACATTTCAATTGGATTGTCCATTTTTTCGCCCAGACCAAAAGCCGTAGAAGGCGTTACCGGCCCCATAATCACATCGACTTCGGACAATGCTTTTTTAAAGTCTTCGCTGATCAGGCGGCGGATTTTTTGCGCCTTTATATAATAGGCATCGTAATACCCGGCCGACAGTGCATAAGTCCCCATCAAAATACGCCGTTTGACTTCCTTGCCGAAAGCTTCACCGCGCGACCGGGTATACAGATCGGTTAAATCCGCCGGATTTTCACAGCGATAGCCAAAGCGCACGCCGTCAAAACGCGACAGATTCGCCGAGCATTCAGCCGGTGCAATGACGTAATAAGCAGGAATGGCTAATTTAAGACTGGGCATCGAAATTTCGGTTACTTTGGCGCCTAACTTTCGGTATTCATTGATGGCAGCTTCCAGCGTCGCCGCAACATCGCTATTTAAGCCCTCGCCAAAAAATTCTTTGGGCAGGCCGATGCTCAAGCCTTCGAGACTATTCGCCAAGCCGGATTTATAATCGGGAACCGGCACATCGACGCTGGTTGAATCTTTTGGATCAAAACCGGCCATGGTTTGCAACATGATCGCCGCATCTTCGGCGCTCCGTGTCATTGGCCCACCTTGATCGAGGCTGGATGCGTAAGCGATCATGCCATAACGGGACACCCGGCCGTAAGTCGGCTTTAAGCCAGTAATGCCACAAAGCGCCGCAGGCTGGCGTATAGAGCCTCCGGTATCAGTGCCTGTTGCACAAACAGCAAGTCTCGCGGCAACAGCTGCCGCCGAGCCGCCTGAAGAACCGCCCGGAACCGTATTAACATCCCAGGGATTTTTAACTGCACCGTAATAACTGGTTTCATTGGATGAACCCATCGCAAACTCGTCCATATTAAGCTTGCCCAACATTACCGCACCGGCGCTATTAAATTTGTCCACCACCGTCGCATTATAGGGAGCGATAAAATTATCCAGCATTTTGGAACCGCAGGTCGTTTTAACACCTTCAGTACAGAAAATATCTTTTTGTGCCATGGGGATGCCGGTTAAGAGTTCTGCATTCCCTGTTGCGAGCCTTGCATCTGCGGTCTTTGCTTGCTGCAAGGCCAGTTCTTCGGTAATCGTGATATACGCATTAAGCGAACTATATTGCCTGATTCTGCCTAAAAAAGCCGACGTCAATTCCACGCTTGAAAATTCACCGGAACGCAGGCCTTGAGCTAGTTCCGTAATTGTTTTGTTCTGCATTACTTTTTCCCTTTATTCAATGACTTTGGGTACTAAATAAAGTCCCGCTTCTACCTGAGGTGCAATCGCCTGAAACTTTTCGCGATAATCCTGCTCGGTCACCACATCGGCTCGTAATCGTTGAGTTTGATCCATAGGATGAGCCATAGGCTCAATATTATTGATGTCAACATTGCTCATCTGCGTCATCAATTCCAGCATCCCAGACAAATCCTTGGTATAAGAAACAATATGTTGCTGTTCAATTCCCAGTCGCGCTAAATGCGCTATTTTCTTCACATCATCCGCCGTTAAAGACACGATTAACTCCCAATAAAAAATTTCAGAGATTCTATATACTATTCTGTTTATAATACTTTATATTTTGCTCAAACACTCGCTTGATTGCTAGAGTAATGCTATTTTTATTCCTCAAAGGATACAGTTAACAATGTTCAAAAGAATTCGTGGCCTTTTCTCTAACGACCTCGCTATTGACTTAGGGACGGCCAATACATTGATCTACATTCCCGGGCAGGGCATTGTGCTTAATGAACCTTCGGTTGTCGCTATTAAAGAAGATAGAGTGCGAGGGAATAAAACCATTGCCGCTGTCGGTCTGGACGCAAAACGCATGCTGGGTCGCACACCGGGCAATATTACTGCAATCCGTCCATTAAAGGATGGGGTAATCGCTGACTTTGCAGTCACCGAGCGGATGCTGAGATTCTTTATTGAAAAAGTTCATCAAAGTAAGCTGTTGCGCCCTAGTCCACGGATTTTAATCTGCGTACCCTGCGGCTCAACCCAAGTTGAACGCCGCGCCATTCGTGAATCTGCGGCTATGGCCGGCGCACGCGAAGTCTATTTAATTGAAGAACCGATGTCCGCAGCTATCGGTGCCGGCTTACCTGTCGACGAGGCCTGCGGTTCGATGGTTTTGGACATCGGCGGCGGCACTTCGGAAGTGGCGGTGATTTCGATCAACGGCATCGTGTACTCGTCATCTGTCCGTATTGGTGGCGATCGCTTTGATGAAGCTATTATCAATTATGTGCGTAGAAATTACGGCACTTTGATTGGAGAAGCCACAGCAGAAAGAATAAAACATGAAATCGGCACAGCTTACCCCGGCAGCAAAGTCCGAGAAATAGAAGTTAAAGGCCGTAACCTCGCAGAAGGTGTGCCACGGAGCTTTTCATTGAATAGCAATGAAATTCTTGAAGCATTGCAAGAACCTCTCTCAGGCATTATTGGCGCGGTAAAATTGGCTTTGGAACAAACCCCGCCTGAACTTGGTTCAGATGTAGCAAACCGAGGGATTTTCCTAACCGGCGGCGGAGCCTTATTAAATGATATAGACCGATTGATAGCCGAGGAAACTGGCCTGCCGGTATTTATTGCTGAAGATCCGCTAACCTGCGTGGCCAGAGGTGGTGGTATGGTTCTGGAGATGTTAGATAAAAAGGGCGTTTCGAGTTTTTCTTTAGAGTAGTTAAATCATCCATTCACACCGCAGGTTGAGTCGTCGCGTGTAGCTCGGGTTAGCGTAACCCAACGCCGTACCCGTTGGGTTACGGCGTAAGAAAACGCGACTAATTAAACCTATATAAAGAGGTACCCCTATAAAACTTTTATTTTCTACTGGCCCGTCTATCAATACCCGCCTACTTGTAGCTATCATTGCTTCGGTTGCGTTATTGGTAACTGAGCACACTAGCCATCGTTTAGACTCACTTCGAGCAACATTATCCCTTCTGGTCGATCCATTAAAATATTTGGTCGATCTCCCGACAGTACTTATTCAGCAAACTTCGAATTCTGTTAGCTCTTATTCAGTGTTAAAAAAAGAAAACGCACAGTTACGTGATGAACAATTCATTGATAAAACACGATTGCTTAAATTTGATTCTTTGGAAAAAGAAAATATTCGACTGCGTGCCTTATTAGAAAACTCCTTTAAACTCGGCGAACAACTACTAATTGCAGAGTTATTGTCTATCAATACTGCACCCTATGAAAATATAGTGGTGGTCAATAAAGGCACTCGTTTTGGTGTTCACCCTCAACAGCCAGTATTGGATGCAAATGGCGTGGTCGGTCAAGTTTTTCGGGCGTTGCCATTCAGCTCAGAAATTATGCTTATTACTGACCCAAATCATGCTATTCCTGTCCAGGTCAATCGCAATGGCCTGCTGACTATTGCAGTGGGCAGCGGTCAGTTAAATCGGCTTAACCTACCTTTTTTACCTAATAACGCAGACATTCGTCCCGGTGACTTGTTGATAACATCAGGTTTAGGAGGCACGTTTCCATCAGGTTACCCAGTTGCTGTGGTAGATGATTTTACCCCTATAACTAATAAACCATTTGTCAACATTACCGCGACGCCCAAGGCTATGCTAGATCGAAACAGGGAGCTGTTAATCGTTTGGAGCGATTCATCCCCCGTTTCTTTAAGTACAACGCCAGTCGAATCTGATCGTCGCTCTGATGAACCATCGGAAGCGCCGGAAGCACCAAAAAAAACAACCCGAAAAACATCGACAGGCTTACGTAAAGAGGCCCTATGATGAATAAGTACTCCGGTTCCAGTCGAATCATTGTGACTATTTTGATGGCAATGTGTTTGAGGATTGTGCCTTGGCCAAGTTTTTTGGCCGAGATAAATCCGGACTGGATACTTCTCGTACTTATCTACTGGGCAATCGCTGTTCCAGAACACCTTGGAATCTTTCATGCTTGGGTCATCGGATTATTGACTGATGTGTTAACAGGAACTGTATTTGGTCAATATGCACTGGCCTATTCGCTGGTTATTTATAGCTGCCTGATGCTACACAAACGCTTACGTCAATTTCCTTTACATCAGCAGTGTTTTTTTGTTTTCTTTTGCCTGCTATTTACCCAGATACTGCTATTTTGGCTCAGAAACATTCAGTATTCAGCTCAACTGCACAGTTCTTTCTGGCAGCCTGTTTTTGCTGGCACATTTTGCTGGCCTCTAGTTTATAGTACATTGCGCCACGTCCGTTTGTCACGACGCACCCAATAAAATTCTGTTGCTGTTATGTCTCGTATCTATACCGTTAAAAATAAGCTGGTGGAGAGCCGCCTATTTCTCAATCGACTTATTGCAGCTTTGATTCTCATACTGTTATTAACCTCTGGTCTGATTGTGCGCCTGATTTATTTGCAAATTGTCGGACATGAACATTATGCCACACTGGCAAAAGACAACAGTATCAAAATAGAACCTCTAGTGCCAACCCGAGGCATTATTTATGATCGACACGGTAAAGTCCTTGCTGATAACACCCAGTCTTTCAGCCTTGAACTGATTCCCGAAGAAATTAGTGATCTTGATGGCACTTTGCAGCGATTACAGAAACTGCTAACCATTTCTGATGAAAAAATTGATCAATACCAAAAACAACGCAAACGCCAAAAACGCTTCGTCAGTACCCCTTTGTTAATCAGCATGAACGACGAGGAACTCGCCAAATTTGCCGTAGTCAGACCTTATTTTCCTGGCGTTGATATTCAGGCTCGCCTAGTTCGACATTATCCTTATGCAGAGCTCGCCTCTCATGTGGTTGGTTATGTGGGCCGGATCAATGAAGCAGAAATGAAATCATTACCTCTGGCCGAATATCGAGGCTCAAGTCATGTCGGAAAAATAGGCATAGAAAATACTTACGAAACCGAGCTGCACGGCAAAACTGGCTATGCGGAAATAGAAACCAATGTACAAGCGCGCGCGATCAATACCGTAGACTCGGTTCTACCAATCCCCGGGGACAATCTTTATCTGACGCTGGATATCGATTTACAGAAAACAGCTTATGATGCCTTAGGCGACTTCAATGGTGCAGTAGTCGCTATTGATATTAAAACCGGAGGTGTGCTAGTTTTCGCTAGCCGTCCCGGCTTTGATCCCAATCCTTTTGTTATTGGTATAGCCAACGATGCGTATCAGACGCTACAATCTTCCGAAAACCAGCCGCTTTATAATCGAGCCTTACGTGGTTTATATCCACCTGGATCAACCGTTAAGCCATTTATTGCCTTGGCTGGACTTGAATACAATGCGATCAGTACCGAACATCAATTATTCTGCCCCGGCTATTATCAATTACCTAATGTCAGCCATCACTACCGGGATTGGAAAAAAGGCGGTCATGGCTCAGTTAATATGACAGAAGCCATTACCGAATCCTGTGATGTATACTTTTACAGCCTCGCCTCAACCCTGGGTATAGACCGTATGCATAATTTTTTACAGAACTTTGGCTTTGGTGAAAAATCCGGTATTGACCTAACCGGGGAAAAATCGGGCTTAATGCCATCACGTGAATGGAAACGCAGTCAGCGCAATCAGTCCTGGTATCCGGGAGAAACACTGATCACCGGCATAGGCCAGGGCTTTCTTCAAGTCACGCCGATACAACTAGCCAAGGCCACTGCTACACTAGCTAATAAAGGAAAAGTTATCACACCCTTTTTGGTAAAAAAAGCCACTAGCCTCAATACTGAAGATCCTGCCATGGAGAGCCACCTAAACAATATTCCACTTAAATCTGAAAACATTAATACCATTATCTCGGCCATGGTCAATGTTATTCATAGCCCACATGGCACAGCCAAGAGCATCAGTAAAAACATTGCTTATCAAATCGCCGGGAAAACTGGTACTGCGCAGGTTTTTAACATTAAACAAGATGCCAAATACAACGAAAAGAATATAGACTTCAAATTGCGTGATCATGCGTTATTTATATCTTTCGCTCCGGCCGATGATCCACAAATTGCAGTCGCTGTCATCGTTGAAAACGGTGGGCACGGTGGCTCAGTGGCAGCGCCCATCGCAGGGCAGGTCATCAAGCAATATTTAGGAAGTACTAATGAAAACTGAAACCCGGAGTGAACAATTTCATTCGCCGTCACTGATTGGTAATATTCTCAGAAAACTGCACATAGACATTCCTCTATTTATTGGCTTATTTCTAATCGCCCTGCTGAGCTTCACCATTCTTTACAGCGCCGGCAGCCAGGATATGGGTGTACTAATGCGACAGGCAGCACGCGTCGGCTTGGCTTTTTTGCTGATGACGGCACTAGCTCATGTCGATCCTTATCAATTTAAGCGTTATTCAGCTCTATTATTTAGCTTTGGCATAATATTGCTAGTTGCGGTGCTAATTCTGGGACAATTTGGCAAAGGCGCACAGCGCTGGCTGGACCTGGGTATCTTCCGTTTTCAGCCCTCGGAAATGATCAAGATCACCACACCAATGATGGTCGCTTGGTATTTAGCTGAGCACGCTTTACCGCCAAAAACCAAACAATTACTAGTAGCCGGCTTACTGATCATTACTCCTACCCTATTGATCGCCAAGCAACCTGATCTGGGCACGGCGTTACTGGTTGCCAGTTCCGGCGCTGCAGTACTGTTTTTTGCCGGGCTTTCTTGGAAATTCATCCTGGCAATTTGCACCGCTCTGGCAGGAGTAACACCGGTCATTTGGCAGTTTATGCGGCCTTATCAACGCGACCGGGTACTTACTTTCTTAAATCCTGAAGCCGATCCTTTGGGTCGGGGCTACCATATTATCCAATCAAAAATCGCTATCGGCTCTGGAGGTATCTATGGCAAGGGCTGGCTGGGCAGCACCCAGTCGGAACTAGATTTTTTACCGGAAAGCTCCACTGACTTTATTTTTGCAGTCTTTGCTGAAGAGTTCGGATTATTCGGCTGCCTAGGCTTACTAGCGTTATATCTGCTGATCATCAGCCGCTGTCTATTCATTGCTTCACAGGCACAAGATACTTACAGCCGTTTATTAGCCAGCAGCCTAGCTTTTACCTTTTTTGTTTATGTCTTTGTCAATATCGGCATGGTCATCGGCGTACTTCCCGTAGTTGGCGTACCGCTGCCTTTAATCAGTTACGGCGGCACCTCAATCGTAACCTTGCTGGCCGGTTTTGGTATTCTTATGTCCATACATACCCATAAAAAATTCTTACCGCATTAGTATAAAAGCAGGCGAAAGACAATATCTTTATTGCTAATAATTGTAAAAATACTTTTTTAAACTAATCGTATAAATCAATTTTTTGGAAAATGAATATGTTAAATCGGTCGCTAGCCCTCTAATGAGGGACTGCTAAGAAACAAATATACAGTTGTTCTTACACACTTCTGTTGTTAAAAACGCGCTTATGTTATTATTAACATCTTTAATTATCTGGAATATTATAAATGGCTAAAGAAGATCAAATTGAAATGGAAGGAAAAGTAATTGACACGCTTCCTAATACCATGTTTCGCGTCGAATTGGAAAACGGTCATGTTGTGACTGCACATATCTCGGGAAAAATGCGTAAACATTACATCCGTATTCTTACTGGAGACAGCGTTAAAGTTGAAATGACACCTTACGATTTAAGCAAAGGTCGTATCACTTTCCGTATGCGCTGATCCCCTTTGTAAAGGGATCAGCCGAGGTTGCTAGATTTGACTGCCGTATTAAAAATTGGCTTCAGGAACTACCAAATCAGCGCTTTCTATAGCGAAGTTCAGTTCGTTATCTTTCACGTAAATTCGCACATGGCCGCCATGGGCCAGTTCACCAAACAGCAAGTCATTCGCTAACGGTTTTTTGATTTTCTCTTGAATGAGTCGCGCCATTGGTCTGGCTCCCATTTTTGGATCACAGCCATTTTCAGCCAGCCATAATCGTGCGTCAGCATCCAAGGTCAGCGTTACGTGCTTGTCTGTCAGCAAGGCTTCCAATTCAAAGATAAATTTATCAACCACATGGCCGACAATTGAAATATCTAACGGTTTAAATTGAATAATCGCATCTAGCCGATTACGAAATTCCGGTGAGAAACCTTTTTCGATAACCTTCAAGCTGTCGGTAGCATGATCCTGATGAGTAAAACCAATAGAGGCCCGACTGCCTTCTTCTGCGCCGGCATTGGTAGTCATTACCAAAATGATGTTACGAAAATCTGCCTTGCGTCCGTTGTTGTCGGTTAATGAGCCGTGATCCATCACCTGCAATAACAGGTTAAATACATCCGGGTGGGCTTTTTCCAATTCGTCTAGTAGCAATACCGCATGTGGATGCTTAGCTATCTGTTCGGTTAATAATCCACCTTGATCGAAGCCTACGTAGCCCGGAGGTGCACCTATTAGTCGGGACACAGTGTGCCGTTCCTGGTATTCAGACATATCAAAGCGTATCAGCTCTACGCCCAATACTTTAGCCAGTTGTCGCGTCACTTCAGTTTTACCTACGCCTGTCGGCCCTGCAAACAGAAATGAGCCAATAGTCTTCTGTGCATCCCTAAGCCCTGCGCGGGATAATTTTATCGCTGATGCCAATGCTGAAATAGCTTCATCCTGGCCAAACACTAGCATTTTGAGATTTTTTTCCAGGTTACTTAGCTTGTCTATATCATTAGAAGATACTGATTTTGCTGGAACCCTGGCGATTTTTGAAACGATATCCTCTATTTCCGCCACATCAATTAGCTGCTTTCGATGAGCTTCGATTGTCATACGTTGTTTTGCGCCGGCTTCATCAATTACGTCAATGGCTTTATCTGGTAAATGCCGGTCAGTAATATAGCGATCCGATAACTCTGCCGCTACGCGTAAGGCCTCGGGGGAATATTTGACGTCATGATGCTCTTCATAACGTGACTTCAGTCCTTTTAAAATAAGAATAGTATCTTCAACCGACGGCTCTAACACATCGATTTTTTGAAACCGTCGGGCTAAGGCATGATCTTTTTCAAAAACGCCGCGATACTCCTGATAAGTGGTAGAACCTATGCACCGCAATTGACCAGAAGCCAGCGCTGGTTTAATTAAATTGGACGCATCCATCACCCCACCGGACGCTGAACCGGCTCCGATAATCGTGTGAATTTCATCAATAAATAGGATTGAATCAGGCTCCTTATTAAGCTGGGTTAACAGGGCTTTAAGTCGCTTTTCAAAGTCGCCTCGATATTTAGTGCCGGCAACTAATGCACCTAAATCCAGCGAATAAATGACACTGTTCATTAGAATGTCCGGCACTTGCTCCTCGACTATTCTTTTCGCTAAACCCTCTGCAATAGCCGTTTTACCTACGCCTGCTTCACCGACCAGTAACGGATTATTTTTACGGCGACGGCAAAGCGTCTGAATTGTGCGCTCAATCTCCAATTCCCTGCCAATCAACGGATCAATTCGGCCCTTCAGGGCTTCTTCGTTCAGATTGGTGGTGTACTTATCCAGTGGGCTACCGCTGGTCTCGCTATCAATATTACCCGGTTCAGCTGATGAACCTTCTGACGCATCATTTTCCTGATCAATTTTTGAAATACCGTGAGCTAGGTAATTAACTACATCCAACCGTGAAATATCCTGTTTATTTAACAAATAAACCGCGTGAGAGTCTTGCTCACTGAATAAGGCTACAAATAAATTGGCACCTGAAACCTCTTTTTTATCAGAAGCTTGTACATGAAAAACCGCACGTTGCAACACTCGCTGAAATCCTAGCGTAGGCTGAGTTTCACGTTGAATGCCCATTGGGATCAGTGAGGTAGTTTCGTCAATAAATTGCGTCAACTGGCCCCGTAACACCTTAACATCACAGCCGCAGGCTGTTAGGATAGGCTGTGCCGATGCGTTTCCTAGCAACGCCAGTAACAGATGCTCCACTGTGATAAATTCATGGCGTTTATCATGCGCATTTTTAAATGCGTTATTTAACGTAACTTCAAGTTCTTTACTTAACATAAGCTCCCACCTACACTTCGTCCAGCGAACACATCAACGGATGATGATGCTCTCGCGAATAATCATTAACGATAACTACTTTGGTTTCAGCAACATCTTTAGAATATATTCCGCAAACACCAACCCCTTGCGTGTGTATTTGCAGCATGACCTGAGTTGCTTTTTGTTCAGACATCGCAAAAAAATCTATCAAAATTTCAATTACAAAATCCATAGGAGTAAAGTCATCATTTAACAGAATAACTTTGTATAAAGGCGGTCTTTTTAATTTAGGTTTAGCTTCCAAGATAGCTAAATCGCCATCGCTATCTTTGAGTGGATCAAAATCTGACATAGTTGTAATAATAGAATATTTTAAGCAAATAACATAGTGCCAATCCGGGGGAATTTCAACGCCTAATGTTTCCAGCAACAAACAATATACCAGTGAAAAATTATAAGTAGCTCGTATCTTTCACTGAATGGCTTATTTCCTAACATAATATATCCAAATCCAGTAAAATGTGAGCTTTCATAGCAGGAATTTTGCAATGGTTTGGAAGCCGCACGTTACAGTCGCTGCAATTATTGAACAAGATCAGCGTTTTTTATTCGTAGAAGAGGAAACTTCACTCGGGCTTCAATTCAATCAACCTGCAGGTCATCTTGAAGCCGGCGAGGATTTGATTGCTGCTGTCAGGCGTGAAGTACTGGAAGAAACTGCCTGGCAATTTGAGCCTGAGTCCATAGTTTCTATTCAGCTATGGCGAAAAAATCCCGACTTTCCGAGCTTTGTCAGAGTGTGTTTTTCCGGTCGTTGTCATAGCCATAACTTAACGCAAACTCTGGATGAAGGCATCGTCGCAACCCACTGGTTAACGCGCGATGAAATCGAAGCAGAGCGGCATCGCTTGCGTAGTCCCTTGGTGCTTATCAGCGTAGACGAATATCTTAGTGGGCAGCGCTACCCCTTATCCTTACTTAAATCCTTTATCGATCTTGACCATGTGTAAAAAAATAATCGTTGGCATGTCCGGTGGTGTCGATTCGTCAGTAACCGCTTTATTGCTTTTGGAACAAGGCCATCAGGTCACCGGTTTGTTTATGAAAAATTGGGAAGAAGACGATGGCACGGAGCACTGTACTGCCATGGAAGATCTTGCCGACGCGCAACAGGTTTGCGATAAATTGGGCATAGAACTCAAAACTGTAAATTTTGCCGCCGAATACTGGGATGAAGTCTTCGAGGTTTTTCTGTCGGAATTTAAAGCAGGGCGCACGCCTAATCCCGATATTCTGTGCAACAAACATGTCAAATTCAAAGCCTTTTTAAATTATGCGATTGAAGATCTGGGCGCCGAATATATAGCCACCGGCCATTATGCGCGGGTTAGTTCTTCGCCGGACGGTGAATACTTTCTGTTAAAAGGTCTGGACCCGAATAAAGAGCAAAGCTATTTTCTGTACACGCTGGGACAAAAACAGTTGGCGCGCACTCTGTTTCCGATAGGTCATTTGCATAAACCGGAAATCCGGGCGCTGGCGGATAAAGCCGGTTTTGCCAATAGCCGTAAAAAAGACAGCACTGGCATCTGTTTTATCGGCGAGCGCAAGTTTACCGAGTTCCTGCAGCGTTATTTGCCCACCCAGCCAGGCGATATGCGCACTCCCGAAGGCCAGCTTATCGGCAGGCATTCCGGTTTGATGTATTACACCTTCGGACAGCGCCAGGGTTTAGGCATAGGTGGCGTTAAAAATGCCCCTGATGAACCCTGGTATGTGCTGGAAAAAGATCTGGAAAATAATATTCTGATTGTCGGTCAAGGCCATGATCATCCGTTAATGTTGCATAACACCCTGGAAGCCCGTCAGCTGGATTGGTGTAGCAATAAGCCCTTAAAAGAATCTTTACACTGCACCGCCAAAACCCGCTATCGTCAGGTAGATCAGGCTTGCTATTTGGAACCGCTAGGTGACGACTATTGCAAAGTGACGTTTGATCAGCCGCAACGAGCGATTACGCCTGGCCAATCAGTGGTTTTTTACCAGGGCGCAACCTGTTTGGGCGGCGGTATTATTGAATCAAAAACCAACGAACAAACACAACACTAAATTTTACGGATCAATTATGACTAATTTTGCGTTAACCGCTATTTCCCCTATCGATGGTCGCTATGCTGATAAAGTTGAAAAACTTCGGCCTATTTTCAGCGAATATGGATTGATACGCTTTCGGGTGCTGGTCGAAGTGCGCTGGCTGCAAGCCTTGGCCAATCATGACTTAATTACCGAGGTCGGTCCGTTCAGTGAGGCGGCGACGCAGCTGTTGAATAAGATCATCGATGGTTTTTCAGAGGCCGATGCGCAACGGGTTAAAGATATTGAAAAAACCACCAATCACGATGTCAAGGCCGTCGAGTATTTGTTGAAAGAAAAAATTTCCGGTTGCACGGAGTTAGAAAAAGTCAGTGAATTCATTCATTTTTCCTGCACTTCAGAAGATATCAATAATCTGTCTTACGCGCTAATGCTCAAAGAAGGCCGAGTCGTTATCTTAGCGCAAATCAATGACTGCATCAGCGCGCTGAAAACCATTGCAGTGGAAACCGCAAATCAGCCGATGTTGTCGCGCACTCACGGACAATCAGCTACGCCGACTACCACCGGTAAGGAATTTGCCAACGTCGCTGCGCGGATGCAGCGCCAACAAGACCAGCTATCAGCGGTGGCTTTGTTGGGGAAAATTAACGGTGCGGTTGGCAATTATAATGCGCATTGCGTGGCTTATCCTGATGTGGATTGGGCCGAGTTTGCCGAACAGTTTGTGGTATCGTTAGGACTGCAGCTAAATCCCTACACCATCCAGATAGAACCGCACGATTATATTGCCGAGTATTTCCAGGCTCTGTCTCGTTTCAATACCATTCTGCTGGATTTTGACCGGGACATCTGGAGCTATATTTCGCTGGGTTATTTTAAGCAAAAAACCATTGCCGGTGAAATCGGTTCCTCGACGATGCCGCACAAGGTCAATCCGATTGATTTTGAAAACTCGGAAGGTAATCTGGGGCTGGCTAATGCGATGTTCGGCTTTCTGGCTGAAAAACTGCCAGTGTCACGCTGGCAGCGGGATTTAACTGATTCAACGGTGTTAAGAAATATCGGCGTCGGCCTTGCACACACCAGCATTGCGATTCAGGCCAGTTTGAAAGGCATCTCCAAATTACAGATCAATGTTGACGCAATCGAGGCCGATCTTGATGCCAACTGGGAAGTGTTGGCAGAACCGATACAAACCGTGATGCGTCGCTACGGCATTGAAAAACCTTATGAGAAGCTAAAAGAGCTGACCCGAGGCCAGCGCATTACCCAGGAGCAACTGCAGGTGTTCATTGAGAAACTGGACATTCCAGCCGGAGCCAAGGCGATTTTGCTGGAACTGACGCCGCGCAATTACATCGGTTACGCTGAAAGATTGGCTAAAGAAATTTAGGCGCCGACTGACTTTGTCCCCACAGGATTGAAAACGATTAAGTCTGGTCCAGATCAGCTAAAATTTTATCTCTGACCAACTGCCCGGACAGCGTCACCATCGGCATGCCGCCGCCCGGGTTGACGCTGCCACCGACAAAATACAGGTTAGTAAAGGTCTGGCTGCGTTGGGCGTTTTTAAAGCCCAGGTTTTTAAAGCGATCAGCAACAACGCCATAAATCGAGCCCTGATTGGAATAATAACGCGCCTGTATGTCCACCGGCGTCCAGCTTTCCTCACAGACGATGTGTTTTCTTAAATCGGTTAAGCCCATGTTCTCTAGCTTCAGTAGTACCCGCTCGCGCATCGCCGCATAATCGGCTTCGGTCAGCGGATGTTCAGGATCAAGATGCGGAATATGCGGCAGAATTTTAATGATTTCACAGCCTTTTGGTGCCTGGCTGGGATCGCTTTTAACCGGTGCCACTAAATAAATGGTCGGATCTTCCGATAAACGATGGTCGTGAAATATCGCGTTAAAATGCTTCTTAGGCTCCGCCGAATAAAAGAAATTATGATGCGCCAGTTGCGGGTAAATCTTATCCACACCCAGATGCAAGACCAGTCCGGAACAACTTGGCGCAAATTTTTCCAAACGCTTTATTTCCTTGTCCTGGCCTGTAAACAGTTGTTGATAAGCCGGTGTCACTTCCATGTTTGAAACAATAATATCAGCCGGAATAATCCTGTCATCGCTCAGACGCACGGCGGTAGCGCGGCCTGCTTCATGACGAATCTCCGCTACTTCGGTGTTGACCTGAATGTTCACCCCCAATTCTACCGCCAGCTTTTCCAAGGCCTGCGCCATGCCATACATGCCACCTTTGATGTACCACAAGCCATAACCAAACTGGATATAAGGCAATAAATTCATCAATGCCGGCGCATCATAAGGTGAAGAACCGACGTATTTGATAAAGTAATTGAGCACATCGACCAGCTTGGGATCTTTGATAAAGCGCCGAACTCCCTGATCCATAGTTCGGAAAACATCAAATTCCTTCAAACTTTTTACCGGGCCATAATGGCGCAGCAAATCCCAGAAACTATCTAAACCCTGTGCAAAATAGCCTTCCTCGGTGACCTCGCAAAGCTTTTTCGAATAAGCCAAAAACTGCTCAAATTCCTGCGCAGTATTCGGGCCGAGCTTGTCCAGTTCCTGTTTCATGATTACCGGATCCGAACTTAAATCCAGTGTCGTGCCGTCTGCGAAAAAATTGCGCCAATGCGGTTCAACAGCTTGCACCGTCACGTAATCGTCCATATTTTTGCCGGCGCGTTCAAACAGCTGCCGGAAAATATGTGGCATGGTCAGGATAGACGGACCCAGATCAAAGCTAAAGCCGTCTTTTTCCAGCACATTCAGCTTGCCGCCGACCTTGTCGTTTTTCTCCAGCAAATCCACGCTAAAGCCTTCGGTGGCCAGCGAAATAGCAGCAGACAGGCCGCCAAGGCCGGCCCCGATGACTACGATATGCAGTTTGTTTTTGTCGCTCATTGGCTCATCTCTGTTTGTGGGTAAAAGTGCTTCAAATTCTTCTTGACGCATGATTATTTAAAGCCCTGGTTCAGTAATGTTCCAGGGCTTTTTTGTTTCTAGGAGTCTGTCCGTCTTAGAGCTACTCCCACTTTTTTCTTTATCAAAAAGCCGAAAAAATAATTATTTTGCCATCAAATCCTCTATTTACTGGATATTTTTGTTATTCACACACCATTTCCTTACTTTTAGGCAAACCTATCCTGCTAAGACATGAAGCCGCTTCAAATTATAGGCAATACAGACCAGCGTCCATTCCCCGAGTCACAGCGTCCAGTCCACGCAACAAGAACTGCCGAAATCCCATCACCTGCTTGATCACCCCAAACACCGGCTCCACTGTAAACTTGCGTTTAGCGTAGATTTTTTACCCTCTGTGGTTTTTATCCGATGTTGCATCCGTTCCATCGGACTGGCTGTAGCAGGAGGTGCTTCACCGGCATCGGCAAAACGGGCTTCCGGACTGGGATGATGCGCTTCGCGACCACACGCAAGCAGCGGAATAACGTTCTGCTGCTCACAGGCTTCAGCGTTCGATGCGCTACAGTATCCAGTATCTGCCACCATATGCTGGGCGTGCAAGCTCATCTGGCAATCCATCCAACACACCAAGGCTGGCTTGATCTCCTGTTTGTCATTGGTCTGTTGCGTCAGATGGTTTTCTATTATTAGACGGCTGGTGAAAATCCCCGTCACATACCCGTAGAACAATAAAGCCAGCATCATTTTCGGTGGATAAAGCGGGGAGCCGCCACCGCTATACGAGGCTTCTAAGGCACTGACGTCCAAGCTGTCTATGATGGCAACGATAAAGCGAGCCAAGTGATCATCCGCCAGCCAGCTCTGCACAGGAATTACAAACGGTTGATCACGATCAATGGGTATGAATTTATTGCTCATGGTAGAGACCCGCTGATGGGGAAATGTAAAAATTCATTTTATCAGATTTATGTTGGTAAAGCCGGA
>CANNNV010000046.1 GCA_947506155.1 Methylococcaceae bacterium | reverse complement strand
TAACTTGCAATGGGTAAACTGGAAATATAATATTAACATGCAATTAAAAAAAACACCTAAATTCTTTAAATATAGTCGTTTTAATATGGCGCTATTTAGGGATGTTTATGGCGATATATTACCTTTTAATAATACTTAATCAATGGACTAATTATGTAGCATCATCTGGTTGCTAAGATTATGATACAAAATTGCATTACCGCTAGTAACTATCCTGAATCGAGGTAAGATCATGAAAAATAAAACTAATTTACAACGCCGCACGCTGTTAAAATATGCTGCAATCGGTATCGCTGGAGCGCTCACTTACCCTAGCTGGGCAAAAACAGAAGGCTTTGTCAGCGTCAACCGGCCATCTGCTGATTTTTTCCCAGATGTCGAGATTGAACTGACCATGAACACCGCTGAGGTGAGCATTTTAAAAGGTGAAAAAACCAAAGTCTGGAAAGTTACCGGCAAAGTCATAAAAGGCACTCCAGAGGTACTGGATAATAATGAAGGCACTTACCTTGCGCCTACGCTGCGCTTTAAAAAAGGCCAGAAAGTCCGACTGATACTGAATAATAATTTACCCGCGCAATCGATTTTGCACTGGCACGGTTTGCATGTACCTTCCAACATGGACGGCAATCCGATGTATGCCATTAATCATGGCGAAACCTATATCTACGAATTTGAGATCCTGAACAGGGCCGGCACTTACTGGTATCATGCCCATACGCACAGCGTCACCGCCAGACAGGTCTATTCCGGCTTAGCCGGTCTGTTTATTGTCAGTGATGAACAGGAACAAGCACTGAAATTGCCGAGTGGCGATTTTGACCTGCCGCTGGTCATTCAGGATCGCAGCTTTGACGGTCAAAACCAGCTGGTTTATTCGGCTCACATGATGCAACGCATGCAAGGCTTTCTGGGTGAACAGATTCTGGTCAACGGTCGGCCTGATTTTGTGTTGCCGGTGGCGACACGGGCCTATCGGCTCAGACTGTTAAACGGCTCTAACTCCCGTATTTATAAACTTGCCTGGGATGACGGCACGCCACTCACTGTAATCGGTGTTGACGGCGGCTTGCTGGAAATGCCCGAGCAACATAATTATGTGATGTTGGCTCCGGGAGAAAGACTGGAATTATGGATGGACTTTAGCGAGAGGGCGGTGGGCACAGAGCTTAATTTACGCAGCCTGTCCTTCGATGTCGCCTCGCATGGAGGCATGATGGGTGGGCGCGGTATGATGGGCGGCGGTATGATGTCTTCAGTTAGCACCTTGCCTTCAGGGTCGAATTATCCGCTGCTGAAAATCAAAGTGGCTCGAAAAGAGCAAGGCCATGACGTCTTGCCTAAAATGCTGACACCAATCACCGCGCTGCAAATCAAGCATGCCGCAAATGCTAATAACCCGCGAACCATTAGTTTGTCAATGCGGCATATGTCGGCCCAGCTTAATGGTCGATCTTATAAAATGGATGACATACAGCCGGATGAAATCATTCCGGTTAACAGTCTGCAAGTAATAGAGTTTGATAATGGTTTTAACGGCGGTATGCACGGCATGATGAACATGCCGCATCCGATGCATATGCACGGTGAACAGTTTCAAATCGTCAAGCGGGAAATAAATTCCCACTCCGGAGACAGCTACGCCAGTGTTAGCTCAGGATTTATACAGCATGGTTGGAAAGATACGGTGCTGGTAATGCCGGGCGAAAAAGTCACTGTCCTGAAACCGTTTAATGATTTCAAAGGACTGTTCATGTACCACTGTCATAATCTCGAACACGAGGATATGGGCATGATGCGGGATTATTTGGTTAAATAATAATTAGATATCAATGTTGGTCTGGGTTTGTAGCGATTTAGCGTGTTACAAAAACATCAGTAAAGTAAACGGCGAACACAAACTCGCCTTTCCTTGGCTATAAATTAGCTTACCGGCCTAATCAGGCGAGTTTACTGTGATGCACAGAATAAGAAAAATATACGCACAAACCCATGACCAACCAAATGACAAAGCGCAGCCAGGTGAGAGCTGGTAAAAATGCCATTAACGCGGTACAGGACAACATGCCCAGTACGGGAAATAAAGGGCTGAACGGTGAGCGAAATGGGCGCTTCATGTCCGGTTGGGTGATGCGCAGCACTAATACGCCTAAACAAACCAGCACGAAAGCCGCCAAGGTGCCGATGTTAACCAGTTCAGCTAAATCTCCCAGGGGGATCAGGCCTGCGATTATAGCCATGGTGATGCCAGACAACATGATTACCCGTACCGGGGTCTGAGTTGTTGAATTCACTTTACTAAAAAAAGGCCAGAGCAGGCCGTCGCGGGACATCGCAAATATAATTCGGGTCAGTCCATAATACAATACCAGCATGACGGTAGTCAGACCGGCAATCACGCCAGTTGAGATCAGTGCTGCCGCCCAGTTGTAACCAAGTAGATTTAGGGCATGAGCGACAGGCGAGGAAACGTTCAGATCAGTGTAGTTGACAACGCCGGTTAGTAGACCTGCTACCAAAATGTAAATGACCGTACAAAAGCTCAGTGAGGTAACAATGCCAAAAGGCAAATCGTGTTGCGGATCTTGAGCTTCTTCGGCAGCAGTGGATACCGCATCGAAGCCGACGTAAGCAAAGAACACTAAGGATGCCCCCGCTAGAACGCCGGTGGTTTTGCCGTCAGGCAGAACCTGAAACCAGCCGAAGGGCAGGAAAGGATGCCAGTTTTCCGGATGAATATTAAACAATGCTACTGCGATAAATACGGTGATAGTTAGCAGTTTAACAAATACCATAGCGTTGTTGACTTTAGCGCTGTGCTTGACCCCGATAATCAGCAGTAGCATTAATAACAAAATAATCGCGGCTGCGGGCAAGTTAATTAAACCACCTAGTTTCGGTGCTTTGGTTAGCATTTCTGGCAATGGTATGCCGATAGCGGTCAGGGCGTTATTGAAATAGCCTGACCAGCCATTGGCGACGGTTGCTACGGAAAGACTGTATTCCAACAATAAGTCCCAGCCTATCATAAAAGCAAATATTTCACCGAACGCGACATAACTGTAGCCGTAGGCGCTGCCGCAACCACCGACCGCTGCGGATAATTCCGCATAAGCTAGTGCGGCAAATGCACAGGCGAATCCGGCGATGACAAATGACAGTATCACGGCAGGTCCTGATTGGGTGGCGGCAGCGATTCCTGTCAGCACAAAAATGCCGGTGCCGATGATCGCGCCTATACCAAGAAAGGCCAGATCCCATTTGGACAGGCAGCGTTTTAGACTGTCAGCCGTATCCTCATTTGAAGTAATAGATTTGGTGCGGAAAATGTGTAGAGACATGAGTGTTTTAGATGAAGGTATTGAATTGGCTAGATTATAAGGTTAACAGCGAGAATCTCAAAAAACAAGTCCATGAAACACAACAAAATTATGCGCGAATCGGTCTTGCGTGGTATTATCTGCGGATTTTTTAGGTAAGCAGCGGTTGCATGCTTCGCTGGGATGCAACCAACAACGCTGGCTTTTGCAAAAAGTTATTTTTTTATACCGTGTTTTTGAGAATTTTATTGTAATGAACATTCGCGCACTATTTAGCTGTACTATTTTATTGTCTTTAATGGGCGGTTATGCCCAGGCTACGACTTATGCTATGCCAAAAAACGCTAATGATAGCGTCATCACGCAATACCCTGATGGTGTGCCATTAACCCGCGCCGACCAGAATGAAACCTTGTTGGATGTAGCGCGCCGCTTTCAACTGGGGCAAACGGAAATAGTCCGATTGAATCCGGATGTTGATCGCTGGTTGGTTAAAAAAGGCGAAATTGTTCGTTTATCCAATCATCGCATTTTGCCGGATACGCCTCATAACGGCATTACCTTGAATATTGCCGAATACCGCATGTATTATTACCCACCGACTAAAAAAGGCGAGGCGCCGTCACAGGTCATGTCTTTTGCGCATGGAGTTGGCCGGATGGATTGGAAAACGCCGCTAGGCAAAACCAAAGTTGCACGAAAAATAATGAATCCTGAATGGCATCCGCCTGAATCAATCAGACGTGAACATGCCGCCAATGGTGATCCTTTGCCGGTTGTGGTTCCGGCAGGCCCGCATAATCCCTTGGGAACACGCGCCTTTTATTTGGATTTGCCCGGAGAATACCGTATTCACGGCACCGATATTGACAAAATCAATGGTATCGGCATGCAGATAACCCACGGTTGCGTTCGGATGTATCCCAAGGATGTCGAGGAACTTTACGATTTGGTCGCCGTCGGAACGCCGGTTTATATTGTCAAACAACCGATCAAGGTAGGTTGGCTAGACAATGTGCTTTATGTAGAAGCACATCCTGATCTCGAAGGCGAAGAAACAACCCTGGATCAGCGTTTTTCTGCTGCGCTAAGATTAATTGAAAAGGCCAATAATAATCAGACTATCTCTGAAATTGACCAAGCGGCTTTAAATAAGGCGCTTAAACAACAAAGCGGCGAACCTATCGCAATCTACGAGCGTTTGCCGTCACTAAGCGAGTTGTCATCAGTTCCTGTGCAGGAATCGGCACCCGCAGTTACACCGAAATTGGTGCGCCAGGCCTCTCCGGATGGTTATTATCACGGAAATTAAGCTCAGTCAAAACTGCCTGGTAAGTAAAATCTGTTAGACTACATTTTTTTTAACGCATCGCCTTTTCCGGTACATTACTTTGAAAAAAATACTTATCTCCGACAAATTAGCACAAGCAGGCATCAATTATTTGCATGAGCAGTCTGGCATACAAATACATATTGAAACCGGTCTCGATGAAGATCAGTTGTGTAAGCTCATCGGCGATTACGATGCGCTACTGATACGCAGCGACACTCAGGTGACCAAGAAAGTGTTGCAGGCAGCAAAGAACCTGAAGCTGATAGGTCGCGCCGGTATCGGTGTTGATAATGTCGATATACCTGCGGCTACAGAGCTGGGTATCATCGTGATGAATACGCCGGATGCCAATGCGACCACGACGGCGGAATTGGCAATTGCGCATATGATGTCATTGAGCCGGCATTTGCCGACCGCCGACCGCTCGATACGCGCAGGAAAGTGGGAGCGCTCCAAATTGATGGGTTCTGAAATTGCCAATAAAACCTTGGCAATACTGGGTTTTGGCACCATCGGGCGTATCGTTTCACAACGCGGCTTGGGCCTGAAAATGGACGTTATCGCTTATGATCCATTTGTCGCGTCGGAAATATTTGAAAACCTGGGTGTTGAATCCGTGAGTCTGGATGAATTGATCAGCCGGGCGGATTATTTGACCTTGCATTGTCCGTTGATCGAAAAAACCCGCAATGTCATTGATCGCACAAGATTGGCTAGCATGAAAAAACAGGCGATGATTATCAACTGCGCCAGAGGTGGATTGATTGACGAAGCTGCACTTTATGATGCACTAAAGAATGGTCAACTCGCTGGAGCGGCGCTGGATGTTTATGAAAATGAACCTCCGGTCAATTCGCCGTTGCTGGAACTGGATAATATCGTTTTTACCCCGCACCTGGGTGCTTCAACCAGTGAAGCGCAAGTGGCGGTCAGTGTCGAAATTGCACGGCAAGCGGTCACGTTTTTAAAAACCGGCGAAGCGGTTAATGCCTTGAATTTGCCCCGGGTTTCTGCCGAAGAACTGAAAAAATCGCATGAATTTATGACCTTGGCCAATATTCTGGGCAAGGTGCTGGTTGGACTGGCGACTCAGCCGTTGGAAAAAATTGAAGTCGCGTTAATGGGCCGGGCTGCAGAGCTTGAGGCAAGACCGGTTTCAGTGGCGACGCTGATCGGCGTATTAAGCGGACAGTTTTCCACGCCGGTAAACCGGGTCAATGCCGAAAATATTGCCAAACGCCAGGGTATTACGCTGGTTGAATCGAAAACCGAAAAAACCCAGGATTATTTGTCGCTGATCCGGGTAACCGGTCAGTGTGCCGATCAGACCATTACCTTAGCGGGAACCTTGTTGGGCGGCTGTCATCCCCGTTTGGTGGGTATTAATCAGTTCGATATTGAAGTCGTGCCCGAAGGAACCTTGTTGGTAACCCAGCATGATGACAAGCCTGGCGTTATCTCGGCCATCAGCAGTGTGCTGGGCAATGCCAATATTAATATCTCGAGAATGCAGGTTGGTACTGCGGATGATCAGCAGCGAGCAATGGCAGTAATCAGCGTTTCCGAACCGTTAACAGATGCGTTGTTGCAGCAACTTTGTCATATTCCTGCCGTACATAAAGCCATCCAGATTGTGTTATGAGTTTTGATATTATCTGCTTTGATTGCGACAGCACCTTAAGCAAAATAGAAGGCATAGACGAACTTGCCAGCCGTGTCGGTCTGGGCGAGGCCATGTCCAAACTGACCGATGCGGCGATGAATGGCGAAGTGTTGCTGGAGGCAATTTATCAGCAACGTTTGTCGCTGATCAGGCCGGACCAAGACAGTATTAACTGGGTGGCTGATTTGTATATAGAACAAATAGTTGACGGCGTTAAAGCGGTGTTCGATGCTTTAGCCGCGCAGCACAAGGAAGTTCATATTATCAGCGGCGGACTTCGTCAGGCGATATTGCCACTGGCACGTTTTCTGGGCTTGCCAGAAACTCGGGTACATGCCGTCGATATTTATTTCAATGAGGACGGCAGTTATCGTGATTATGACCAGAATTCGCCGCTAGCTAGATCCGGCGGAAAAGCCGAGATTTGTCGGGAGCTGCTTAAATCTGAAGCTTCTCTGGTGATGATTGGTGATGGCAAGACCGATATGGAAGCCAAGCAGGCTGGAGCTGTTGTTATTGGTTTTGGCGGCGTGGTTGACCGGCAGTTGGTGCGTGAACAAGCTGATTTTTATTGCGCCGAGCCGAGCTTGGTGTCGGTATTGGCGTATATAACTTAAAGGCTAAAGACGAAGGTTTGAGGATTTTTTCGCCCTTCGCCTTGTGCCTTGTACCTACGACTCAATTTTTTATCGCTGAATAATTGCGAGCTTATATTTAACTGTATTTTAGAGAGAGACAATGGCTGGGCATAGTAAGTGGGCTAATATTAAACATCGCAAAGCAGGCCAGGATGCCTTGCGTGGCAAGATTTTCACTAAAATACTGCGTGAAATTACCGTCGCCGCAAAATCTGGCGGCGCGGATTCTGCCAGTAACTCGGCGTTACGAACCGCAATTGATAAAGCCCTGGGTGCGAACATGCGCCGCGATACCATTGATACTGCAGTTAAAAAAGCGGTAGGTGCGCTGGAAGGCGTTAATTACGAAGTCGTGCTTTATGAAGGTTACGGCCCCGGCGGTGCGGCGGTCATGGTCGATTGCCTGACCGATAATCGCAATCGTACTGTCGGCGAAGTGCGCCATGCCTTCACTAAGGCGGGCGGCAACCTCGGCACCGACGGTTCCGTCGCGTATATGTTCAGCAAGATCGGCATCATCAGTTATGCCGCAGGAGCAGTTGACGAAGATGTGTTGATGGAAGCCGCCTTGGACGCCGGTGCAGATGATGTGATCACCAATGATGACGGTTCGCTGGATGTGATGACCACGCCGGAAAATTATCTGGAAGTCAAAGATGCGTTGGTGGCTTCAGGTTTTGAGCCGGATAATGCCGAAGTCACGATGCAGGCGGCGACCATGACCGATCTGGATGCCGACGGCGCAGAAAAAATGATGCGCTTGATAGAAAGATTAGAGGATTTGGATGACGTACAGAACGTCTATTCCAATGCAGATATTAGCGACGAGATTATGGAAGGCTTGGATTAATAAATGGTGTTTCGCGCTTTTTCGTTTGCCACCTTATAAAATTTAATGAAAGAATTTATCTGGCCGGTACGTGTTTATTACGAGGATACTGACGCAGGTGGTGTGGTGTATTATGCTAATTATCTGAAATTTTTTGAACGAGCCAGAACTGAAATGCTCAGAGCTCTGGGTTATGAACAGGATGAACTGATCGCTAGTGAAAATATTATTTTTGTGGTGCGTTCGGTGCAGGTCGATTATTTGAGTCCTGCACGATTTAATGAGCAATTACAAGTAAGTGCTAGGGTGAGTCTGATCAAAAAAGTCAGCCTTACTTTTGAGCACGTCATTACCCGAGGTGATGACGTGTTATGCACTGGCACTGTTCGTGTTGCCTGTTTGGACGCACAAACCCTACGTCCCAACGTTATTTTTCAACCCTTATATAATGCACTTAAAGCAGACAACACATGAATACTGATTTATCGATTTTTCATTTAGTTAAAGAAGCCAGCTTTGTTGTTCAATTCGTGATGCTGATATTGTTAGCGGCTTCAGTGTCATCATGGACTTTTATTTTTACCAAACGTAAAGAACTGGGTAGGGCAATAGAAATCACCGATGAATTTGAAAAACAGTTTTGGTCCGGTGTGGTATTGGCTGAACTTTATAGAAAATTGGCGGCCAAGGATTTTGAACCCGAAGGCATAGAGAAAATATTTCTGGCTGGTTATAAAGAATTTTCCAGAATGCGCCAAGCCGGTAATGTAGAGCCTGGAGTGCAGGTGGAAAGTGCGCAGCGGGTTATGCGTATTGAATTATCGCGTGAACTGGAACGACTCGATGAACATTTGGCTTTTCTAGCCACCGTCGGTTCCATTAGTCCTTATATTGGTTTATTTGGCACGGTCTGGGGTATCATGAATTCATTTATGTCGTTAGGCAATGTCAAACAGGCGACGTTGGCGCAAGTCGCTCCAGGCATAGCTGAAGCTTTGATTGCAACAGCCATCGGCTTGTTCGCTGCGATTCCAGCGGTTATTGCGTACAACCGATTTTCTACTCGACTGGACAGATTGACTGGTCGCTATGAACTGTTTGTTGAAGAGTTTGTCGTTTTATTGCAAAGGCAGGCACATCAAAAATGAGTGCGCCACACATGGGTAGAAAAAATGGGCGCCGTAAGCCTATGGCAGAAATTAATGTAGTTCCCTATATTGATGTGACCTTGGTGCTGTTGATTATTTTTATGATCACCACGCCGATGTTGCAAACCGGTGTGGATGTTGAATTGCCGCAAGCTGAATCGGCAACGGTAGAATCAGAAGGTGACAATTTGCCGGTTGTTGTTTCAATTAATCAACAGAGTCAATATTTTATTACTATCGACGATAAAAAGCCTGAAGAAATACAGTCAGGTGAGGTCGAAGATCGGGTAATGGCAGTCTTAAGTAAAAAGCCGAAAACGCAGGTTTTGATTGGGGCTTACAAGGGTATTGAATATGGTGTTGTGGTGACACTCATGGCCGGATTAAAAAATGCCGGAGTATCTCGTGTCGGTTTAATGACCAAATCGGGCGAAAAATAGTTTTATGGTTAGTAAAAAGAGGTACTCGTGGCCAATTATACTAGCCTTTGCTTTACATCTTACAATTTTAGGGCTGTTTGCTTTAAGCGCGTTATTAAAGCCTGATAAAATAGCACTGGAATCTGTACCTGATATTATTCACGCTGAGATCGTCGAAGAAGCCCAGATTAAACCGCCGTCAGTCCCCGAAGCTGTTCAGAAGGATGCAAAACCGGTTCAACCTAATCCTGATGCAGAACGTATATTGCAGCAAGAAAAAGTTAAGACAAAACAAACCGAAGCGCTTAAGCTGAAAGCGGAAGCTGCGGCTCAGGATCGAGCTGAAGAAAAATTAGCTGAAATAGTCAAAGCAAACGCTGAAGCTGAAGTTAAACATAAGGCTAAATCAGACGCGGCTGAGCAAGAAAAAGTTAAGGTTGAAATAAAACAAGCTGAGGTGCTTAAACTGAAAGCAGAGGCTGCGGCTAAAGCCGAAGCGGCTGAGCAAGAAAAAGTTAAGATTGAAACAAAACAAGTCGAAGCGCTTAAGCTGAAAGCGGAAGCTGTCGAACAGGCTAAAGAGGAAGCGGCCAAAGTGGCTGCTCATGCTAAAGCCGGAGCTGTCGAACAGGCTAAAGAGGAAGCGGCCAAAGCGGCTGCTCATGCTAAAGCCGAAGCTGTCGAACAAGCCAAAGAGGAAGCGGCCAAAGCGGCTGCTCATGCTAAAGCCGAAGCTGTCGAGCAAGCCAAAGAGGAAGCGGCCAAAGCGGCCACCTATGCTAAAGCCGAAGCTGTCGAGCAAGCCAAAGAGGAAGCGGCTAAAGCGGCTGCTCATGCTAAAGCCGAAGCTGTCGAGCAAGCCAAAGAGGAAGCGGCCAAAGCGGCTACCTATGCTAAAGCCGAAGCTGTCGAGCAAGCCAAAGAGGAAGCGGCCAAAGCGGCTGCTCATGCTAAAGCCGAGGCTGTCGAGCAAGCTAAGGCAGAAGCGGCCAAAGCGGCTACTCATGCTAAAGCCGAAGCTGCTGAGCAAGCCAAAGAGGAATCGGCCAAAGCCGCTGCTCATGCTAAAGCCGAAGCTGCTGAGCAAGCCAAAGCAGAAGCGGCAAAAGCTGCAGCCCGCGCTAAAGCCGAAGCTGCCGAGCAAGCTAAAGCAGAAGCGGGAAAAGCTGCAGCCCGTGCTAAAGCCGAAGCTGTTGAGCAAGCCAAAGCAGAAGCGGCCAAAGCGGCTGCCCGTGCTAAAGCCGAAGCTGTCGAGCAAGCTAAAGCAGAAGCGGCCAAAGCGGCTGCCCGTGCTAAAGCCGAAGCTGTCGAGCAAGCTAAAGCAGAAGCGGCCAAAGCGGCTGCCCGTGCTAAAGCCGAAGCTGCCGAACAAGCTGAAATCGCCAAGGCCAAAGCCGATGCAGAAAGATCTGAGCAGGCAAAAATGGATGCAGAGCAGGAAAGAATGGATGCAGAGCAAGATCAACTGGCAATTAAAACGGCTGCCGCTGCCATTAAACAAAAAGTAGCAAGGAGCTGGATACGCCCTGTTTCTGCTGCAGAGGGTTTAAAATGTACCATTCAGGTCAGATTAATGTCCGATGGTACGGTGATAGATGCGGTCGTAGTCACGAGCAGCGGTGATGATTTTTTTGATCGTTCAGCGGAAAACGCAGTACACAAAGCATCTCCACTTCCCGTTCCTAAAGATAAAGAACTATCCGCTAAAGAATTTAAGACATTCAAGTTTCTATTTGATCCAGATCGAATCAAATGATTTGAAGCGGTTGGACATTACCAAGATATCGTTGATCAATCAGCGTTGATTATTTATAAAGTACTGAGGAAAATATGAGTTTTTTTAGAGTTTGTTTATTAACCGGTCTGCTGGGGTTTTATTTGCCAACCAGCTTTGCAGAGATGACGATTGAAATTACTGAAGGTGTTCAAAGTGCCTTGCCTATTTCAATAGTTCCGTTTGCTATGCAAGGAACAGCAGGGGTTCCAGTTGATGTCAGTTTTGTGGTTGATGCGGACTTGGCGCACAGTGGTTATTTTAAAACTCTGGATAAACAAAGCATGCCGGGGAGACCGAGTACTGCGGAGGCAGTTCAGTTTAAGGACTGGCAGGCATTAAGTCAGAATTACCTGGTTATTGGTCAGGTAACTGAAAATCAGGGTCAGTATAGTGTTCAGTTTCAGTTGTTTGATGTCTATAAAGGCGAACAATTGATGGGATACCAGATGACTTCATCTGCGGCGGATTTACGCAGAACAGCTCACCATATTAGCGACCTTATCTTTGAAAAATTAACTGGCAAAAGAGGTGTGTTCAGCGGCAGAATTGCTTACATTACCAGCAATAGAGTGGGTAGGCAAAGCAACCATAAACTTGAAGTTTCAGATGCAGATGGCTTTAATGCCCAAACTATAGCTTCATCCGGTGAGCCATTGATGTCACCTACATGGTCACCCGATGGTAAAAAAATAGCGTATGTATCATTTGAAAGAAAAACAGCCGCAATTTATATTCAGACGCTGGCTACTGGTCAGCGCGTCAGTGTTGCTGAATTTCCCGGTATTAATGGGGCACCTTCATGGTCGCCTGATGGTGGAAAATTGGCTTTAACCTTATCTAAGGATGGCAATCCTGATATTTTTATTTTGAATTTAGTGACGCGTGATTTAACTAAATTGACTAAAAGTTCTGCGATAGATACCGAACCTACCTGGTCCCCTGATGGCAATAATATAGTCTTTACGTCAGATCGGGGCGGAAAACCACAGTTGTATAAGGTATCCAGCCAAGGTGGTGAAGAAGAAAGAATTACATTTTCAGGGAGTTATAATGCAAGAGCTAGTTTTTCGCCGGATGGAAAAAGCATAGCCATGGTGCATGGTAATGGCAGCGACTATCGTATTGCTGTTATGGATTTGGCAACCAAGTCAGTTAATGTCCTGACCGATGGTCGATCAGATGAATCCCCCAGTTTCTCACCGAATGGTAGTATGATTTTGTATGCTTCGAGAAAAGGTGGGACAGATTATTTATCAGCCGTATCATCGGATGGTAAAATCCAGCAGAAGCTAATGTTTAACGGGAATGAAATTCGTGAACCAGCATGGTCACCCTAGTTTGATTGGGCACAATACGTTTTTTTTGTAAAATTAACTTGATATATTATTTTTTTGGGATCTTAAAAAATGAACTTGAATAAAACAGTATTGGTCTTGGCAATAAGCGCGGTAATTCTTATGGGTTGCAGTGAGGATGATAAAGATGAGAGTCTTATTGATGGCACTCAAAACGCTGCTAGCGGTATTAACGATGCATCAACTCAAGGTTTTAAAAATGGCTCGGGCTTATCCGGGTCAGAAATGAATAATTCTGGCATGTATCCCAATGCGGGCATAGGCCCTGAATTCAGTGATCCGAATAATCCTTTATCAAAAAGCACCATCTATTTTATGTTGGATAGCAGTCAGATTCAGGATGATTTTGTTCCTGTGATTGCAGCGCACGCGCAATATTTGCTGGGGCATTCCGGTCAACGCATTACCCTACAAGGTCATGGCGACGAGCGTGGTTCTCGTGAATACAATATTGCACTAGGCGAGCAACGTGCAAAATCGATAGCCAGTATGCTGAAAGTTCAAGGTGTGACTGACGGTCAATTAGACGTGGTCAGTTATGGAGAGGAAAAGCCGGCTTCTTTTGGCCACGACGAAGCGTCCTGGGAGCTTAATCGTCGGGTTGAGTTAATTTATCAAGGCAAATAAATGAAAGCAGGCCTTGTCCTATTGTTGTGTGTATGCAGTATTGTTCATGCAGAAACCTTACCTCCAGTTGAAGATGATGCGCTGAATTTAATAGGTGCAGCCAGTACGGTAAAGTCTGCGGCACCCAATGTATTGTATGAAGTAATGGGGCAATTACAGCAGTTGCAGACAGAGGTACAGCAACTAACCGGTAAAGTAGAAGAGCAGGCTAATCTTATTGCCCAGATGAAAAAATCTCAAGTTACCTTGTATTCCGATATTGATGCACGGATTCAAGGTCTTGAGAAAAAATCTGACAGTGTTAAACCATCCTTAGCTTCAACTGGAGTGGATACCAAGGTTGCGCCAGCCCCCGAGGTTGCACCTCCTGTACAAAAAGCAGATGCTGCGCAAGCGTCAGCAGCTCCGGTAAGTGATGAAAAACAGCAGTATCAACAAGCGTATGAGGCCCTTAGAAATGGGCATACAACTCAAGCAATTGCTGAATTTGGCACTTTGCTGAGTAAAAATCCAAAAGGTGAGTATGCGAACAATGCCCAATATTGGCTAGGTGAAGCCTATCGGGTTAATCAGGATGTTGATTCGGCGCGTAAAGCGTTTACTAGTGTAATTGAAAATTATCGGGGCAGCTCAAAAGCACCGGATGCTTTATTGAAGCTGGGTTATATCGAAGTTGAGCAGAAAAATACGCTAAAAGCGCGCGAATATTTAACACGGGTGACCGTGGATTTTCCTAATTCGACTGCGGCACACCTAGCCGCAAAGAAATTACTCACTCTTGAGGATGTTAAATAACGGTGAGTTTACGTATATCTGAAATTTTTTATTCCTTACAGGGCGAGTCGAATACAGTAGGTTTACCTACTGTATTTATCCGGCTCACCGGCTGTCCATTGCGATGTGTCTATTGCGACACCGCCTATGCTTTTACTGGCGGTGAAAAAATGGCTATAGATGCAATCATCACACAAGCCGAACAATACGGAACTCGCTATATTACCGTCACCGGCGGTGAACCTTTAGCGCAGCCGGGTTGTCTTCAGTTAATGACTAAATTGCTCGATAAAGGTTATTTACTGTCGCTTGAAACCAGTGGTGCGCTTGATGTATCTGGAGTTGATCCACGCGTGGTGAAAGTGATGGATCTTAAAACGCCCAGCTCGGGTGAATTAACTAGAAACCGTTATCAAAATATTGATTATCTGACTGAAAAAGATCAGGTTAAATTTGTGATTGGTGATGACCAGGATTATCAATGGTCAAAAGCGATATTAACCCAATATGATTTGTCGACGCATTGTGAAATATTATTTTCGCCGGTGATGGGCCAGCAAAATCCAACCGAACTTGCCGAGAAAATTCTTAGAGACAGGTTGCCAGTGCGTTTTCAACTTCAGCTGCATAAAATACTGTGGGATGATGCCCAGGGCAAGTAAATCATCTATTTTTAAACAGTTAGGCATACGGCAATAACAGTTGAAAACTAGTGCCCAGATCCGGGTCGGTTTTTACCAATAAATGCCCGTTGTTTTTTTTAACCACCCCCTGCACCATGCTTAAGCCCAGTCCCGAGCCCTTGCCTATTTCTTTGGTGGTAAAAAAGGGATCAAAAATACGTGATATGATAGGAGCTGGGATGCCTATGCCATTGTCTGTAACTTCCAGGGACAGATAATCCCCATTTATGTTCTCGTGGCAAATCGCGCAACTGGCGTCGTTAATCCTGCTATGTTTTAGCGTAATGTTAATGCAACCATGATCACCGATGGCATCGCGTGCATTAATGGCCAGATTAACCAAGACCTGTTGCACATCAATCGGATCAATCCGCACGGCATGGACAGCTGATTCAATATGGGTGGTCATCTTAATGCCCGCCGGAATAACCGCGATTAGCATGTCTACTACTTTTTTTACTTCCACACTGATATCCACAGGTAAACTCGACACTATCGGAGACGTTCGGCTGTAAGCTAACATTTTAGCAATCAGATCCTGCCCCCGCTCGCTGGCAGAAATAACTTCTCCGAGATATTGTGTTAATTTACTCGATGGATCCTCTACGCAGCGTTCCCGGGCAAGATTGGCGTAACCAAGTATCACCGCCAAAATATTACTAAAATCATGAGCAATACCTCCAGTCAGTTGCCCTAACACCTCCATTTTCTGAGCCTGTCGCAATTGTTGCTCCAATTGCCTACGCTCGGTGATGTCAGTAAATGAAAGATGAACCATGGTTGTGGTTGATGTATCCCAGCGCTGACAATCTAGCAGTGCGTAAAAAGTTGTGTCGTCTTCACGCCGTAGGCAAAATTCCCCGCTTTGCTTCTCCTTATGTTTCAGCGTACGGATATTATGCAAATACCAATGGTCGTATTCCTCGGCCACCAAAAAATAACCGATATGACGATTTAGCGCTTGCTGTCGATCTATTCCAAGGAGCTTAGCTCCGGTAAGGTTTATTTCAGAAATTTGTCCTTTAGTAGTGAGCATGAGATAACCAATAGGGGCAAAGTCAAAAAGATCGACATAATGGCCTCGGGATTGTTGCAACTCATTATTTTGTGTTTCTAGTTTGAGCTGATTTTGTTGTAGTTCATAAATAGCCGAGTCTTTCTTGCTAACCTTATTGCGCTCAGCGAGTGTGGTTTTTTTCAATAATTGTTCAGCCCGATTGCATTCACTAATGTCTTTTAAGAAAGCGACAACAAAGTTGTCTTCCTCGACAAAAGCCGTATGTATTTCAACATCCCACTGACTGCCATCTTTCCGTCTATGTTGGGTTTCAAATGTAGTTGTTCCCAGCTGAAAAACATCACCTATAAGATCTTGTTTAAATTCAAATTCCGTAGACCCCAATTCAGTAACCTCCCGCTAGCAACATACACAGCGCTAACGTTATTTTGATTGATCGTTGCATGCTTGTCCTATCCGAATTTTTTGTAATAACTTCAGTATGATGAATAAAAACTTACTCACGTAAGTTATAGACCATGATTGTCAATCAATCAAATAGCGCTGTTGGCGTTATTCCAACTTCGTAGCTCAGAGCGCCTTACAAATGCTTCATTTCTTAGTTTTACAAATAATCGATTAAAGCAATTAAATCGATTAAATCGATTGACAGTAATAAGAACTGGCATTAAAATTTTTTCCGGTGTTAAGAACTTTGGTAAATATGCTCGGCTTGTTATGAGTCGTAGTTAAGGTTGGGCAGCAACATGGAAAAAAAAGTTAGGCAATATATCGAACAATTCAAGGATTCAATGCAAGATTGTGGCCATACAGATGCCAGTATAAAAAAACAAAACATTGATTTTGTTATGAAAATATCACGTATCATTGAAATGAATCCAGGAGTGAAAAAAGGACAGTCAAGGTTTGTCGCTGAAAAAGCGTTATTGATGGCGGCAGGATTGGATATGAGTGCGGTAGAGCAAAAAAACATCCTCTACGCCGGATTGATGATACAAATTGGTAAGATACTTTTGCCAGATAACTTACTACTCAAGCCTTTTTTTTCAATGACTGATGTTGAAAAATATCATTATTTAGGGCACGCGGTAGATGTTGATATTTTGTTGAAAGGATTAACTCAGTTTGAAGCGGCTACCATCTTAATTCGTCATCAATATGAACGCTATAACGGTCAGGGTTTCCCGGATAATCTGGTCGGTCAGAATATTCCTTTAGGGGCACGTATTCTCTCTGTGGTTAGTGACTATGTCGCATATCTTGATGGTACGATGACAGGGAGACCGATGTTTACCGATGTCGCACTCAGTCAAATAATGATTCGGAAAGAAAGCTATTACGATCCTGATATTGTGGAAATTTTCGCTAATGTACTCAAAGGCGCAACTATCGAAGAACTTAAAGAGGCAATTGCTAAAGCAAAATTAGTCTCTATAGCGACAGAACGATGGAAAAAAGGTCTTTTGATGAATACGCGAAATCATTCCAATCGTGCGGCACAGATTGTTGAAGTTTCATTGCAACAACTGAAACTCGGTATGAAGGTAAGTAGCATCCATTTTGGGATCGAACCTTACATTAGAGATTGTATTGTGGATCAATCAATTATTGACAGCGTTTTCGAATTTAAGAAAAAGAATCGTGTAAATCCTATCATTAAAATTTTCCTTACTACCGGATAAGCTACTCCACGGTATTCCAAAATCGGGAGGATATTTGCTTTATATCAATATTAACGATCAAAGCGATTAAACCGATTGACAAGGCATGAACATTGGCGTTAATATTTTCTCGCAATGTCTGCTACTGTTTGGCCGAAGGACTGTAAGAATGACTTATGATCAGCATGAATTTCGATTGGTACTGCCTTTATGGTTATGTGGAGGACTTGGTGCATTTTGTATTGCGGTATCCAGTGACTTTGCACTGAGCGGTTTTGCAATGATTGCGGTGTTGGTTATTTTGACGGTCGGTTTGCACTTTTGGAGCCAGAACCATTACCAGGAATTATTGCAAGCATTTGAGCTGCGCTTAGTTGAACGATTACAACAAGACCATGAAAATGAAATCTGTGCCTTGCAGCTTACGCATCAAGAAATAGTATTACGAACATGTGCCCGTCAAGTTGAGACCGAGCGCAAACCTATCGAGCTATTAATGACAGCGTTGGCGCAACGTTTCGACAACTTATCAGCGCAGCTCGGTGGGCCCAGTCAGACAAGCAACTCCGCTGCCAGCGTTTCAGTTGAAACACATATTGCCAATCTGGCGCTGCGTTTTGATGCCCTGAGTAGCGATCTTGATCAGCAAGATACTAAAAATCAAGTACAAAGCATAATGGGACTTGATGAGTTATGTCAGAAAGTATTACCGATCTGGGCGAATCAAGTCGAAATGGCCAGAGCGCAAACTGAAGAGTCAATAACTAATTTAGCGCATCGTTTTGACTTGCTGTCTAAGCGCCTTGATGCGGCTATTATAGTTTCCCAACACTCTCTGGAAGGTGGTAGTCAAGATGGTATTGTTGAGCTATTGCAAGATAGCCAACTTGAGTTATGCACTATAACAAAGGCGTTAGGCGCATCACTGGCAGACAAAGAAAAATTGTTATGTTCTATTGAGAATTTATCCGGGTTTACCGAAAAACTAAGCAAAATGGCTTGGGAAGTTAGCAGTATAGCCAGTCAAACTAACTTGCTGGCGTTGAATGCCGCTATTCAGGCTGCGCGAGCTGGTGATGCCGGGCATGGCTTTTCCGTAGTTGCCGATGAAGTGCGGAAATTATCACAGTCTTCCGGTGCAGTCGGCAAAAAAATTACCGAAACTATCGGATCGGTTAGTGAGGCCATTGAAGAGACCTTAATCATTTCCCGAAAATTTTCCAGACAAGATAAAGAAACCTTGGGGAATGCTGAGCTGATTATTGCTTCGGTACTTAGGCGCTTCAAACTCGCTACGGCGAAATTGTCAGAGTCAGAGCAATTATTGCGTACAGAAAATAATGCTATTAACCACGAAATAGCTGATGTGTTTGTTGATTTACAGTTTCAAGATCGAGTCAGCCAGATCTTAACTCTGGTAGGTGACGATTTGAATAAACTGGAACAGCATTTGTATGACCTTAAAGCTGATGGCTATTCTCGTTCGGTGAATGTCGAACAATGGCTAGAAGAACTGGCTAATACTTATACGATGGAGGAGCAGTTTACGGCACACGAGGGAACAAAGACCGAGATAACTAGCCATCAGGCCATTACTTTTTTTTAGGCATTTGGCCGTGTAAAAATAATAATTTTGTTAAATTCATTAATAGCTGTCAATCACCCCGCCCTGAAGGACGGAGCTTGTAAAAGCTAGGTTGACCAGACTAAGCGCTAACACAGTGCTACGATTACAATGGGTCGTTAAGACTTACCAGCGAATGCTTCCTTAGTTCGCAGCTTGTAAAGGATCGGATCACGCT
>CANNNV010000045.1 GCA_947506155.1 Methylococcaceae bacterium | reverse complement strand
CGCAGCGTTACTAGCCCCTTACGGGGATACCCTCACGGGTTGACCGCTTGGAAAGACAAGCACCTAATTTTTTAAAGATAGCAAACGCAATAGGAGCTGCATGAGTTGGGTCGGCTAACGCCGCCGCGCTATCCCTCCCCGACCTAAAGAACGGGGTATCTCGCGCAAAAACCGATGAATATTTTTTCTTTTTTTAGTAAATCATTTGCTGGCGAATCAACAGCACAAGATGCGCATTTACCGTTAAAAATAAACTTTAACAATACCGTGACTTTTGAAATCAATCCTATTCTTTCTGCGATGACCCAGGGTGCAATGATTGATGTAGACCTTGATAACCTTAAAGTGTTGAGTGTTAAATCAATTTCCAGCATTAAAATAGATGGCATGGAAAACAAAAAAATCCACCGCTTTTATTTTAATCGAGAAGGCGAGAAGAAAAGGCTATTTTTACAAACCTTATCCGACGGTAATAATGTCGAAAACATTGATGAGATTTTATTTTGCGCCAGTGTCACCGAACCACCTTCAGGTGAAGAGGATATTTTATTTTTTCTAGGTGATAATGAATCAGGTTTAGGTGAGCCTAGCTATCATTTTTCGCGTGAAGATTTGTACACGTTTTTATCTCATGCCGAAGTGGATAAACGTTTAGCCGTTAATAGTAATGAAGATGGCGTGACTTACAGCCGAGCGAATGAGGATGAAGACTTTATGCCCGCCTTTAACGGCGTAGAAACCGTTATCTTTGATGCTGATGGTACAGCAGGCGAAAGTAGACAGCTTATGAATTTAATGCCGCATTCTCGCAGCTTGGGGAGTACACTGTTTGAGGAGCTCATTGTTGCTTTTTGGGTAACAACGGCCAGAAACGGTAGAGAAATCAATGTAGAAGACCAGCTTCCTTTAGCAGAATATATTTTTGCTATTAAGTTAGAAAGAACCAATATTAAAGTTATTTAATTTACAGATGGAGAGATATAAATGGGTACGTTTTCGTTATTAGGTCGATTATTTGGCGCTCAAGTCAATCAAGCAGGTGAAAGTTTAGTGGGTGCGTTAGTCGCTTTTGATCCTGAAACTGCAACACAGGTCGATAGAGATGCGTTAGCTGAAAAAATCCAAAACGTGGCCAGAAAATTTGCCGAAGCTAAACAAGATTATGACAAAGAGCAAAACGATGTTGTCGTTAAGCAAGCGCAGATTAATCAATATTTAGTCACGCTAGACATTATGGTTGGTCAATTAGAACGTCATGAAATCAGCGAAGCGGTGTTTAATGATTTTTATGCAGGAATTGAAGAATCGCAAGCCCAACTCCCTCAAGAAATTGAAGAGGCGGCAGAAGCAAAAGCGGTGAAAGACGAGTTGGATGATATTTTGAAAATTTTAACTCAACAACTGAATGATTTTGACCAAGTCACCACTAAAGCGCTTCGTGATGTGAAACTGGCTCAAAGCCAAGTCGAAAAAGAAAAGCTCAAAACCGAACGTCAATCGGAGTTAAGTAACTTAAAAAAAGGCTTAGGGGCTGAGTCTACGGCGGTTAGAAAGTTACAAGAAATTGCCAAAAAAGCTAAAATAGAAGCCGATGCGGCTAAAACTGTACGTGAAATCACCGCAAAACCACAAAGCCAAGCTGAAAAAATGGAGGCGATAATGGCCCAAACTCAACAAGCCGGTGCACCTGTAGTTGGTACAATGTCTGCTGCTGAACGCGTAGCTGCTTTAAAAGCGAAAATAAAATCATAAATCACTGACAAGGCATATTGACATCCTCCCCTTGAACGGCCAAGTTTTACGCTATTTCGTGAGAAAGTGTGGGTTACCGAATTACATCTTATATTCACACAATTTTTTAAAATTCAATCACCATTTTTTCTAAAATAAATTATGCGTAAATTATTGTATTTTTGTTATGGCTTGTATCTATTCTTGGCAGTTTTAGGGTCTAGTCCAAGCATAGCCGCTGGTGATGTAAATAAGCCTTATAGTGTTTTTATCGTACCTCAGCTTGCGCCAGTTGCCAGCTATAAAGCCTGGACTCCTGTTCTCAAGAAACTAAGCGAGGCAACTGGGCTAGCATTTGACCTCCGTGTCGAATCGAGTATTCCCGATTTTGAGCGGGTCTTGGCAACAGGTGAACCTGACTTTGCTTTCATGAATCCTTACCATATGATAGTTGCCAAACGTGATAAACGTTATACACCACTGCTCCGAGATTCAAAAAAAATGCTTGAAGGCATGCTGGTGGTTAGAAAAGATGGGGAAATTAAATCTCTAGCGGACCTTAATGGTAAAACGCTAAGTTTCCCTGCCCCTAATGCATTCGCAGCATCGCTTTTGATACGAGCACTGCTGGCTAAACAAAATATCAACATTACGCCCAGCTATGTTAAGACACATAGTAATGTTTACCGAAGTGTATTACTGCAGGATGTGTCTGCGGGTGGTGGTGTCAACAATACTTTTCAGCGAGAACCAGACGATGTACGTGACCAGCTACAGATTTTATATGTAACTCCGCCGACAGCTCCTCATCCTTTAGCTGCAAGCTCAACCATTTCCGAAGCTGTTCGCGCCAAAGTAATCTCCGCGTTTATTAAACTAGCAACCGATCCAGCCAATGCCGAGCTTTTTGACGCCATCCAAATGCCAATGCCAGTACCGGCTGATTATGTCCGAGATTATCAATCATTAGAAGCTCTTGGACTTGATAAATTTGCAGTGACTGGTAGCGATTGATTTCCGAGCCTAAAAGCCTTTTTGTTCGCCTGGCCTTGGCGGGAGCAATGGGTTCACTGTTGTCAGTGCTAGCCCTGGGTACCTATGTCGCCTATGAACAGGGTGAATTGGCCACCAAAGCAGCACATAGAGAATCGTATTTAATAACCAGCGGGTTAGCTACAGCACTTGCCTCTGACCTGATTATCAAAAATTATGGTGGTATTGACCAAACTATTATTCAATTCACCACGCATCTTAACCTAGACAGCTTCCTGGTTGCCAACGGACGCGGTAACATAATTGTAAAAGCAATACGAGATGTTAAAACTGGAACTTGGGAATTATTACATGGTGGCGCTACCCAAGTACCTGTTAACGATGCCGAATCTTCTGTCATACAAAATAACCATATTGTGACTTGGGCGCCGGTTATGGCCGGGAGTCTTATTGGATGGGTGCATTCTGACATGCTCCTGGATCAGATTACCGCAACGCAACACCAGATATTAATACAGACTATTTTAGTTGCATTTCTTGCTATGGTACTCTCGACATTTGTGGTTGTTATAGCGTTACGCCGCCCGGTAGTACAAATCAGACGCGCCACTAATTTTGCCAGAAGATTACCTGAAAAATATGGACAGACCCTGGGTAAAATATCTTCGGCATCTGAGTTGCAAAATCTTTTCTCTGCTCTTAATAGTGCATCAGAACAGCTGCATCATCAGGATCAGGAGCTGAAGATGCTAAATACACTGATTGAATACACTGAAGACCCTATTTATATCATAGATGTGGCGGATGATTTTAGGATGACTTTTGCCAATGATGCCGCTTGTCGACATTATGGGCTTACACGAGAAAAATTATTAACGCTGCACCAGCTTGATTGGGATGCGGACATTAATTCGGAACAGCAAGTCAGTTTTTGGACAAAATTAAAACATAGCGGTCACATTACCTACAACAGTATGCATCGTATTTCAGGCGGTAAAATAGTTCCGGTCGAAATTTCGGCCAATTACATTCAATACGGTGGACGAGAATTAATAGCGGGTTTCTTTCGTGATATTAGGGAGCGCGTTAAAGTAGAGCAAGAGTTAAGAGCATCGAGAGATTTAGCGCAGCATGTTGCCAAAGCCAAGACCCAATTTTTGGCAAATATGAGTCATGAGATACGAACACCTATGAATGCGATCATCGGCTTCTCGGAACTGGCTATGAACAAAGATTTTCCACCTCAAGCGCTTGATTATTTGGGAAAAATTAACCGAGCTTCTAATGGGCTGATGGGGATTCTCAATGACATCCTGGATTTCTCTAAACTGGAAGAAGGGCAATTAATTATTGAACACAAACAGTTTCATCTTGATAGCTTATTAGATACTCTTTACAGTTTATTTGATGACCTTAGCAAAGAAAAGGGGCTGATTTTAAACATGGAGCTATCGCCCGATGTGCCTTTAGGTTTAATAGGTGATGCCCCCAGATTGCAACAAGTGTTAATTAATCTACTGGGTAACGCGATCAAGTTTACCGCTCACGGCACAGTAACGCTTAAGGTAACTTTGCACCAAATCGATAAATCGCAGGCACGACTATTATTTTCTGTTATAGATACTGGTATCGGTATATCCGCTGAAGATCATCAAAAGTTATTTCAACCTTTCAGCCAAGTGGATGGCTCCATTACTCGACGTTTTGGAGGGACAGGTCTTGGCTTGGCAATCAGCCATAACTTAGTACAGCTGATGGGTAGCGAAATTTTACTAAAGAGCACTCTCGGATTGGGTAGTTGCTTTAGTTTTGAGCTAGTTTTGGATGTTTTGCCTTTGGCTCGGCCCTATAAAATTGACCATCTTTCGGGAACTTTGGCCGAGACCTTAAGCAAATATACAAAATTACTTACCAACACCCGGATTCTAGTAGCAGAAGACAATCTGATTAATCAGCAAGTTGTCAGTGAATTTCTTGCTTTGGCAGGCATCAGTGTCGAGATTGCTAATAACGGCAAGGAAGCCCTGGCGTTGCTTACACAAAGTGAGTTTGATGCGGTATTGATGGACATGCACATGCCGGTTATGGATGGTTTTGAGGCGACAAAGCAGCTACGTAATTTACCGCGTTTTGCAACGCTTCCAGTGCTAGCGCTGTCTGCTGGAGTTACCCCGGAGGAGCAGGAACAATGTCTGGCTGTGGGTATAAGTGATTTTATCGCTAAACCTATCAATCCAGTAAAACTCCTGGCAATTCTGGCGCGATGGCTAAGGCCGGATGATGGATTGGTCGTTATTCCGGCAGATAAACCCATTGATAATCGGGTTGATTTTGACGAAAAAGTTATATTGGTGATGCTAGGTAATAATCAGGAACTAGCTACACAATTATTATCTAATTTCAAGGAGGAAATGAAAAATAAATCCGATGAAATTTCGGCCATGATAAAAACTGGGGATTTAACTTCAGCAAAAACATTGTTACACGGGCTTAAAGGCGCCGCTGGCAACATTGGCGCAGTACGATTGTATGCTACAGCGAGTATATTAGAAACTGAACTCAAGGAGGGGCTGCCAACTATTGAGGGATTCAACGCCTTCAACAGTGCATTTAACCAGGCGATGGCTATCATCGCCGATCAACCACAAATATCGATTGCTCGAAGTGGCGGCGGTAATCCTGAGGCATTGAGGCAATGTGCAAACGAACTTGAGGAATTGATCAAGGGACATGATTTTATTCCCTTAGCTTTGTTGAACGCCATGAGGCCTCATCTTGCTTTGGAGCAGCTTGAGTTGTTTACTCGCTTATGCAAGCTGATCCAGCACGTTGATTATAATGAGGCGCACAAGGTGCTCAGACAGTTAGTTGAAATGAACGATAAAATCAATCTTGTTAGTCTTTTATCGCCTTAAAACCAATATCGGTGCGGTAATAAACTTTATCCCAATGGATGTTATTGGCTAAGGCATAGGCTTTGCTTTGGGCTTCCTTAATATCATCACCTAGGGCGCAGGCGCATAATACCCTGCCACCCGTCGTCACTAAATCATTGTCCACTTGTTGAGTAGCTGCATGAAACACCTTGCGGTCTTTGTGTTCCTCGCCAGGCAAGCCGGAAATAACTGCGCCGACTTCATAGGCATCAGGATAGCCACCCGCTGCTAATACCACGCCCAATGCTGCACGCTCGTCCCAGTCGCTGCTGGTTTTGTCGAGATTTCCAGCCAACGCAGCCTCGCAAAGCTCGACTAGATCACTTTTCATCCGCATCAGAATCGGTTGCGTTTCAGGGTCACCAAAGCGACAGTTGTATTCCAGCACTTTAATCGAGCCATCAACTGAAATCATTAAACCGGCATATAGAAAGCCGGTATAAGGCAGTCCGTCTTCAGCCATGCCTTTTAAGGTCGGTTCGATGACATCTTGCATAACCCTCTGGTGTATTTCAGGTGTGACTACCGGTGCGGGGGAATAAGCGCCCATACCGCCGGTGTTGGGACCCAAATCACCGTTATCACGAGCTTTATGATCCTGCGAGGTTGCCATCGGCAACGCATGTTTGCCATCAGCAATTACAATAAAGCTGGCTTCCTCTCCCGTTAAAAATTCTTCGATAACAACCCGGTTGCCGGCTTCGCCGAACACATTACCGGACAACATGTCCTCGACGGCCACTATCGCTTCCTGTTCGGTCTGGGCGACGATCACGCCTTTGCCTGCGGCCAGTCCATCAGCTTTGACCACAATCGGTGCACCTTGTTGTTTTATATAGGCTATGGCTTGTTGTTGGTCAGTAAAAGATTGGAAGGCGGCAGTCGGAATGTTATGGCGGATCATGAAGTCTTTGCAAAAAGTCTTGGAACCTTCCAGCTGTGCCGCTTTTGCTGTAGGGCCAAAGCATTTAAGACCGGCTTGCTGAAAACGATCAACGATACCCAAAACTAGCGGTATTTCCGGTCCGATGATAGTCAGATCTATTGCTTCTTGCTGGGCGAAGGCCAACAATCCGGCAATGTCATCGACTGCAATAGCAATGTTTTTAACCGAGGGTTCCAGCGCCGTACCGGCATTACCGGGGGCGACAAAAACTTTTTCAACGTTGGAAGATTGCTGGACTTTCCAGGCCAGGGCGTGTTCGCGGCCACCACTGCCGACAATAAGAATTTTCATATTTAAAAAAGGGCTAAGGGCTAAGGGCTAAGGGCTAAGGGCTAAGGGCTAAGGGCTAAGGGCTAAGGGCTAAGGGCTAAGGGCTAAGGTTGTTTTTACCTTTTGTCTAATTAATGCCTAAAATGACGCATGCCGGTAAAGACCATCGCGATATTATGTTCATCTGCGGCGGCAATGACTTCATGGTCTCGCATCGAGCCGCCAGGCTGAATGATAGCGGTAATGCCGGCTTTTGCGGCTGAATCTATGCCATCCCTGAACGGGAAAAATGCGTCGGAAGCCATGGCAGAACCTGGTACGTCGAGTCCTGCGTCGACCGCTTTAATACCGGCAATTCTGGCCGAATAGACCCGGCTCATTTGGCCGGCGCCTACGCCAATGGTTTGGCCGTTTTTACAGTAAACAATTGCATTGGATTTGACGAATTTGGCAATTTTCCAGGCAAATAACAAATCAGCCAGTTCCTGCTCAGTCGGTTCACGTTTGCTGACTATTTTTAAGTCTGCGCTGCTGATTTCTCCACAGTCCTGGCCCTGAACCAGTAAACCACCAGCTACGCGTTTGAAATCAAATGATATTTGATTATCCCTGCTCCAGGGGCCGCATTCTAGCACCCGAATATTTTGTTTTTCAGCCAATACCGTTTGCGCGGCTGAATTGATGGATGGCGCAATAATGACTTCAACAAATTGACGTTTGATGATTTCAGCGGCTGTTTGTTCGTCAAGTTCTCGGTTGAATGCAATAATGCCGCCAAAAGCCGAGGTCGGGTCGGTTGCATAAGCCTGGTCGTAGGCAGCAAGCAGATTGTTTGCCTGGGCTACGCCGCAGGGATTGGCATGTTTGACTATAACGCAAGTGGGTGAGTCATCAAAGAATTTGACGCATTCCAATGCAGCATCGGCATCAGCAATATTGTTGTAGGATAATTCTTTGCCTTGCAGTTGTTTAGCCGCCGTAATAGTGCCGCTAGCCGGAGTTTTTTCCCGGTAAAATGCTGCATTTTGGTGCGGATTTTCACCATAACGCAAAGCCTGGTTATGATGAAATTGCAAGTTCAGTGTTTCCGGAAACTGGACCTTGTTAATACTGCTCAGGTAGGTTGCGATGGCGGTGTCATAACGCGCGGTGTGCTCAAAACTTTTTAGCGCCAAATTAAAGCGGGTTTGCTGTGAGAGGCTGCTGTCGTTTTTTAGTTCGGTAATGATTGCTGCGTAATCGGCAGGATCTACGATGACTGCGACATCGGCATGATTTTTGGCTGCTGCGCGGATCATGGTTGGACCACCGATGTCGATATTTTCAATCGCCGTAGCAAAATCACAAGCTGGATTTGCGATGGTCTGCTCAAAGGGATATAGGTTGACCACCACCATATCAATAGGCTTAATGCCATTCGCCGCCATTACCACGTCATCTATCCCGCGACGCGCCAAAATGCCGCCGTGAACTTTGGGATGCAAGGTTTTAACCCGACCATCCATCATTTCCGGAAAACCGGTGTAATCGGAAACTTCGGTTGCAGGAATATTATGTGCAGCCAGAGTCTTTGCAGTGCCGCCGGTAGACAAAATTTCGATACCTAATTGATGAAGTTCCAAGCAAAAATCTACGATACCAGATTTATCAGATACGCTGATTAGTGCACGGGTAATTTTTTTGTTCATGTAAAAATCTCTTTGATAAAAAAAAGGGAGGCAGCATAAGCCAGCCTTGTTTGAGCGCTAGGACAGTCGGTAGAATTCCATCTTTTTGCGTAAGGTGCTGCGGCTTAAGCCCAAGACTTTCGCTGCTTTGCTTTGATTGTAGCCAAAATGTTCCAGTGTCACTTGTAATAAAGGTTTTTCGACTTCGCCGATGACCAACGCATACAAATCCACTGGATCATCACCATTCAACTGCAAGAAATATTGCTCTACTGTCTGTTTGACATGCACGCATAAGGGGATGGCTGATTTTTTTTTACTGTCGATATTGATAATTTCAGCACCTTTTTGGGAAGGGTTCATAGTATGCAGCAGTGTCGGTGGATAAAAGATTAAATGCCGAATTAATCAGCGCTATTTGTTGGGACGGGTATAGCGCCTGATTGATGGCTTTTTGAGTATCTTGAGTTACGGACTCAAGATGTTGAAGGTACCAGGCTATATGTTTTCGGGCCATTTTAACACCGCTCGCATTGCCGTAGAAACTATATAATTTGTCCAAATGAGTCATCAAGGTGCAGTGTATGTGAGTAACACTTGGTTTTTCAAGGTGCTGACCGTAGTTAATAAAGTGACTTATTTGACTAAACAGCCAGGGATTTCCTTGAGCGCCTCGACCTATCATAACGGCATCAGCACCGGTTGAATCCAGTATGAATAGTGCCTGTTCTGGGGTAGCAATATCCCCATTGGCTATAACTGGAATGTTGACAGCTTGCTTTACTTTTTTAAGGGTTTCATGTTCGGCTTCGCCATTAAACTTGCAGGCTCGGGTTCGTCCATGAATAGCCAGCGCAGCAATACCGGAGTTCTGTGCTATTTTGGCGATTTCAACCGCATTACGGCTATGTAAATCCCAGCCGGTACGAATTTTCAAGGTGACAGGAATATCTACGGCATTAACGACTGCATCCAGTATGCGTTTCACTAATGCTTCATCCCTTAATAGTGCTGAACCTGCGGCAACAGCACACACTTTTTTTGCTGGACAGCCCATATTAATATCGATGATCTGAGCTCCCCGTTGGGCATTAAATATTGCCGCATCAGCCATTTGCTGAGGGTCTGTGCCTAGAATTTGTACAGAACGTATGCCAGTTTCACCGCCATGATCGGCCTTTAGCAGCGTTCTTTTATGCTGGCGTAAAGCCGGATTAGACGCCACCATTTCAGATACGGCTAAACCCGCGCCAAATTGTGTACACAACTCCCTAAATGGTCGGTCACTGATGCCGGCCATAGGTGCCAGAATCAGATTATTTTTAAGTTGATAGGGGCCAATTTGTATAAAGGCAAAAGGGGGATTTTTTTCGTCTTTTGCCTTTAGCCTTTGGTCTAGATTACTTGTCTTCAGCATCATTCCAGATTGGATTGTCGCGATCTTCCGGTTCCAGTTTGGCAACATCATCAGGATATAAATGCCAGAAAGACTTATCAATTGTCGCGTTGTTATAGCTCTCTTTTTTCTGATGGGTGAACGGACACCACCAGTTTTCGACGATCTTGACCATATAGGCATGCCATTCGAATAACGCAACACTGTAAGGACAATACCAAGTACAGTTCAGTATCCAGAACAGTCGTGACTGAGCCAAACTAGCACTGAACGAGTGATCCATGGTGATTTGATTTTTCAAATTATAACGATGGCTACCACGGTCGGGTATGAAATCAGCCCATGTTTTGAGGTTTGTAGCTCCAACCATGCGTAAGTGATAATAAGTTAGATAGGCGCTGGCAATTACAAACGGAAAAGTTAGCAAGGGCAGATAAATCAAGGCCATGCCTATGGCTCTTTGCAGCACGGGGATTTTTTGATGATTTTTGCCGATTTCAACACGGCCGGAACAGGAGTCACACGCTTTCATTATTTTTATAGCCTCATTTTTCTTTAGTTAGTAGGGGGTGGTGATAGTTGGTTTTATAGTGTCCTTATTAAGTAATTGGTAAATACTCAGACATCCGGCACAGCAAAATTTTTGCAGGCCGTCATTCGTGGTCAGGGAAAAGCCGGTAATTTCTACCGGTAGCCCGCAAAGTACACAGGGTTCTTTATCTTTCGCATGAGCCATAAAAACGCCTCATATTTTATAAGCTTGAGGAGACAGAACAGAAAAAGGTTTTTAAATACTCGGTTTCAGGAGCTGCCGGGTCGATGGGATGATCAGGTCCTTGGCCACCACTTGCAAAAAACACCAGGTGACGGTCTATATGTCGCCCTGAGGAGCGTAAAATCTCATGCAGGTTTTCACTGCTCAGATGATGTGAGCAGGATGCTGAGACTAAGATGCCGTCCTTGGACAGTACTTGTAAAGCCAGGTGATTTAAACGCCTATAAGCTTCATAGCCTTGTTTAAAATCTTTTTTGCGTTTAATTAGAGCGGGAGGATCCAGGACAATAATATCATAAAGCTGATTTTCTAGACGCGCTTGTTTTAGGAACTCAAATACGTCGCTACGCACAAAATGCATCTTTTCCTGAACCTGATTTAGCATCGCATTTTCGGCTGCCAAGGCTAAGGCGCCTTCCGAAGCGTCAACACAAGTAACTTCCAAGGCTCCGGCTAAGGCAGCAGGAATACCCCAAGCTCCGGTATAAGAAAATAAATCCAGTACTCGCTGATCTTTAGCAATACTCGCCAATTGAGCACGGCTGGTGCGGTGATCATAAAACCAGCCGGTTTTTTGTCCGCTTAGAATATCAATTTTAAACAGAGCGCCGTTCTCTTTAATAATCAAGGGATCGGGGAGTTTTCCATAGGCAATCTCTGATTCCAGGCTTAGGCCTTCTTGTTGTCGCTGACTGTTATCATTTTTCAACACGATGGCTTCAGGATTTAGCAATTCAATCAGTGCAGCAAACAGCGCTTCTTTGCGTTGATCGATGCCAGCGGTCGTGATTTGCACTGACAATACCGAGTCAAATCGGTCGATGACTAAACCGGGTAAGCCGTCACTTTCACCAAAAACTAGCCGATAGTAAGGCTGATCAAAGATTTTTTCCCGTAGCGCCAGAGCAGTGGTCAAGCGTTCTTTAAAGAAATTGGCGCCGCATTTTAAATTGGGTTTTCTGGATAACAGTCTGGCACATATAAGTGTCTGGGGATTGATGTAAGCTGTGCCCATGACCTTACCGTCGTCGCTTTTTACCTGTACCAGATCTCCAGCGGTAAACTGTTCGAGCGGAGAACGCTTGGTGTCGACTTCGTTGCTAAAAACCCAAAGATGGCCTTTGCGCAGACGTTTGTCTTCATTTTTTTTTAAATAAATTTCTGGGTGAGCCATAAGTATTAGTAAGGTTGTAGGTTGAGTTAGCGTAACCTAACATTTTCGACTAGACACAAAATGTTAGTAAGCACAAAGCCGTTAATTCACCACGAAGAAATTATTTGTTGTCTTCGTGGTGATGCTTTATTTTAACGCTTGATACCTTCAAGCCTGATCCAGTCTTCCTGCTGTACGGGTAGACTAAATATGATGTATTGCTGATAAGCATTCATTACCGACTCCGCCTGTTCATGTAGAATGCCCGATAAAACCAAGTAACTGCCGGGAGCAACCAAATTTGAAATCTGCTCCGCCATATCGATTAACGGTTTTGCTAGGATATTGGCCAGTACTACGTCTGCTTGAAACGGAGTGAACTGTTCAGGCAGATAACAGACAATTTTATCCTGAACCTGATTTTTTAGCGCATTGCTTTCAGTTGCCGTTATAGCTTGTGGATCAATATCCACCGCATGTGCTTTCTTCGCGCCTAATAAGGTTGCCGCAACAGCCAGTATTCCAGAACCACAACCGTAATCAATCACAGTTTTGCCAGTCAAGTCGTGACTGGCTAACCACTCTAAGCATAAGGCAGTAGTTGGATGGGTGCCAGTGCCAAAGGCAAGTCCCGGATCCAGAGTTAGGCAAACAGTGCCAGACTCATATCTTTCCTGATCAGTGGGGCAAACCCAGAGCTTGTCGGCAAACTTCATCGGTTTGTAAAATTCCATCCATGCCCGCTCCCATTCCTGATCCTCAATAAGTTCATACCGATAATTACGCAACTGTTCGGGCTTGTATCGGGCATGAAGCTGCATTTTGATCAGCTCAGGTTCTTTGTCTAGTTCATATAGCGCAATGACTTCGGTGTTGCTCCATATTTTAGTCTCACCGATAGCCGGTTCGTAAACCGGCTCATCTTCTGCGTCCATATAGGTAACAGACACAGCACCCAGCTGGTCGAAAAAATCAGCAAGTCGGGGGGCGAGGTCTTCATGGGTGATAACCGAAATTTGGTGCCAGGTCATAAATCACTCCAAAATGTTTTTGTTAACAGGTACTTAATAAATTCCCAGCTTTTTTTCCAAATAATGAATATTCTGCCCACCCGCTGCAAACGCACTGTCATTCATGATGTCTTGCTGTAGTAGGATATTGGTCTTAATGCCGTCGATAATAATTTCACTCAATGCGGTGTTCATTCGGGCAATAGCGCTTTTACGGTCTTCACCGTGAGCAATCAGTTTGCCGATCATTGAGTCATAATAAGGCGGAACTTTATAACCGTTGTAGATATGAGTTTCACAACGAATACCAGGGCCACCTGGCATATGAAACTGATCTATGGTGCCGGGGCAAGGCATGAAGGTTCTAGGATCTTCAGCATTTAATCGACATTCAATCGCATGACCCGTAATTTTTACCTGATCCTGCGTAATAGAAAGACGTTCGCCGGCCGCGATACGCAGTTGTTCTTTTACAATGTCAAACCCGGTCACCATTTCAGTGACCGGGTGTTCAACCTGTACGCGGGTATTCATTTCGATGAAATAGAACTCGCCTTTTTCATATAAAAATTCAAACGTTCCAGCGCCCAAATAACCGATATCAACACAAGCTTTGGCACAACGTTCACCTATGGTTTTGCGTTGCTCTTCAGTGATGCCGGGAGCGGGAGCTTCTTCAACCACTTTTTGGTGGCGTCGTTGCATCGAACAGTCACGTTCTCCTAAATGTATCGCATTGCCATGAGAGTCAGCCATAACCTGAAACTCGATGTGCCTAGGGTCTTCGAGAAATTTTTCCATGTACACCGTCGGATTACCAAAAGCCGCTCCTGCTTCGGCCTTGGTCATAGCGATGGCATTGATCAGTGCCGCTTCAGTATGAACTGTACGCATGCCTCGGCCACCACCGCCACCAGCGGCTTTGATGATAACCGGATAACCGATTTCAAGAGCCAGCTTTAGGTTCTTTTTATTGTCATCTGATAACGGATCATTGTTGCCCGGAACACAAGGGATTCCAGCTGCCAGCATGGCTTTTTTTGCGGAAATCTTATCGCCCATCATGCGTATAGTTTCAGCACTAGGGCCGATAAAAACAAAACCGCTCTGCTTTACCTTTTCAGAAAAATCGGCATTCTCAGACAAAAAACCATAACCGGGATGTATAGCTTCTGCATCAGTCACTTCAGCCGCACTGATAATAGCCGGAATATTCAAGTAACTATCAGCAGATGCGGCAGGACCTATACAAACCGATTCATCCGCTAGACGCACATGTTTCAGGTCTCGATCTGCCTCTGAATGCACAGCAACAACCTTAACACCTAATTCTCTGCAAGCGCGTAAAATACGCAGTGCAATCTCGCCTCGATTGGCGATAACAATTTTATCGAACATGAGTTAACTCGCTCCTGATGTTATTCAATGATGAATAATGGTTGGCCATATTCGACAGGTTCGGCGTTTTCAACCAGAATTTTAGTGATGGTGCCGCTTTTGTCAGACTCAATCTGATTCAAGATTTTCATTGCCTCAATGATACACAAAGTATCGCCGACTTGAACTGATTGACCTATTTCAGCAAAAACCTTAGTGCCTGGTGACGCTGAGCGATAAAAGGTTCCAACCATCGGTGATTTTACGACATGGCCAGTAATTTTTTCTTCTGTGGGTGCCAAGGCAATTGTCGTAGGCGCTTCAGTACCCAAAGTAGGTGCATAGGCGATTGCAGCCGGAGCTGCTGAATAACGACTAATGCGGATAGATTCTTCACCCTCTTTAATTTCCAGCTCAGCAATGCCAGATTCTTCGATAATCTCGATGAGTTTTTTTATTTTTCTAATATCCATAATTTTAGTGTCTCTTGGCTAATATCTGATGTGCGGCCAGTAAGGCCAGTTCGTATCCTGTTGCGCCTAATCCGCAGATAACACCTTGGGCAATATCCGAGAAATAGGAATGTTTTCTAAAAGGTTCGCGCGCATAAACGTTTGATAAATGAACCTCTATAAATGGGATCTGGGTTGCCAGCAGTGCGTCACGAATGGCGACACTAGTATGAGTAAAGGCGGCGGGATTAATAATGATGAAATTGACATGAGCTTGATAAGCTTCATGTATCAAATCTACAATTTGATGTTCTGCATTGTTTTGATGGAAGTTAAGCTGATGTTTGAGTTCAGCGGCTCTTAGTTCAAGATCAAACTTAATATCAGCTAAGGTTTGATTGCCGTAATGATCGGGTTCACGTGTGCCTAACAGGTTTAAATTTGGCCCATTTAAAACAGTAATAGTCGCCATCAATCTTGCAGTAAGTTAAGGTTAAAAAAGCATTATCAGGTGCTAATTTTGCCCAATTTGTGCGGTTTTGTCCAGATATTCTATTTTTAGTCAACGATAGCGACAAAATTGCTGTTGTTTCGAGTCAATGCGCACAAACCAGTTTAATTTAAAAGCTATTTATGTATTAGCCTGAGCCATGAGGTCAAAAGTTTGGTTCATTTTAAGATCGCCACAGACATGGTGGCTATTTATACACCATGCCTCTTTTTCGCTTTCGTGGCAGAGTAACCGCAATATAAATCAGTCATAACGTAAATTCACGCCATGCTATTAGGTTTACAGCTAGCCTTCTCATCGCTTCACGACCTGCGAGTAGCGAGGCGCTTATATTCCGACTAGCTGTGCCGTGATCAGCCGAGCTGTTGACAGGGAGGCGATCGAATAATTTGGTAGCCTTTACCTTTATCGTCAAAACTAATTTTGGCACACGAGTTTTTAGTCTGAGTTCAAAGCACGATATAATCAGCCCAGTTTAAAACCCATTATCTTAATCTATCGATGAATCCTAACTGGAAAAACTTTTTGCTTGCTAAGCAAGTCACATTTGAACAGGAGACTGATATTGTTTTTCCTGCGCCAGCACATGAAGGCAATAAGCGTATCTATGCTATTGGCCATCTGGGTATTTTGACAGTCGCAGGAAATGACGCAGCAGCATTTTTACAGGGACAAATGACCTGTAATATTAATGATATTACTGAGTCAAACAGCAGTCTGGGGGCTTTATGCAATCCCAAAGGCAGGGCAATTACCACTTTTTTACTGGTTAAAAATAGTGATACTTTTTTGCTGATTTTACCTGAAGAATTGCTGGCGTCCATCCAGAAAAGACTGCAGATGTATATAATGCGCTCAAAAGTGATCTTGACGGATAGCTCTAATGACTGGTGTTTAATCGGCTTAAGTGACAGCGAGTTGCCGATAGCAGAACAGCGTTTTGCAACCCATCGGCAACAAAATATCGTGGTCGATCTTCATGCTCATAGCTTGGTTATTGCGGATGTTGCTAATGCTCAAACCTTCTGGGAACAGCAACTAGAACAAGGCTTTCAGCCTGACAGTTCGGCGCAATGGCGCTATCTGGATCTCGTTGCCGGAATACCTTGGCTTACTACGGCAACGTCGGAAGCATTTATTCCGCAAATGCTTAATCTGGATAAATTGGGCGGCGTCAGTTTTACTAAAGGCTGTTATACCGGACAAGAAATTGTGGCCAGAACGCATTATCTGGGCAAGTCGAAAAGGGAAATGTTTCTTGCCGAGTGCGATACCGATGAAACGCCTGCGCCTAATTCAAGCCTGATTGATGACAGTACCGGGCAAAGCCTGGGCAAAGTATTGACGGCACAAAACGGCAAGCAAGGTTGTAAAATGCTGGTTGTTTTGCAGGTATCTGAAACAAATACTTACAATTTAAGACTGCAAAACCAGGCGCAAGATAAAGTCACCTTATTAGCGGCATGATTTTCCCGAAACAGGCTGGTCAAAAAATATGATTAATACACAAGCTGCCGCGCGTTTTCGCCGCTTAGGCATCCTCACGATCTTCGCCGTTTATTTGGTCATTCTTGCCGGAGGTATTGTCAGAGCTTCAGGTTCAGGCATGGGTTGCCCGGACTGGCCGACTTGCTTTGGACAATGGGTGCCACCTACCGATGAATCCCAGTTACCTACTAATTACCATCAACTTTATGCAGAACGTGGTTATGAAAATACCCAGTTTAACCCGGTAAAAACCTGGACCGAGTACACCAACCGGCTGATCGGCATGAGCATAGGCTTTTTGATCTTGTTGACCGCCTGGTCGTCACGCATTTATTTGAAAACTGATAAAGCCGTTTTTTATCTGGCGGTTAGCGTATTTTTTCTGGTCGGTTTTCAGGGTTGGCTTGGGTCGACCGTGGTGGCCAGCAATCTCAAGCCCTTGATGATCACGGTACACATGTTACTGGCCCTGGTTATCGTCGCTTTGCTGATTTATACCATTGCCCGTTCGCAACGGGAACTTATCTCCAAACTTGATATTTCAGTGCTACCGGACAAGTTGAACACGGTCTTGATCGCAGCGATGATCATGACATTAATGCAAGTGGCGATGGGAACCCAGGTTCGGGAAGCTGTCGATTTTATTGCTCATGAGCATGCTTATATCGAGCGCCAGTATTGGCGAGATGGTTTCCCGATCATTTTTTATATTCACCGCTCATTTTCCTCGCTTATTTTATTCACCAACCTTTGGCTAGCCTGGAAAATTGTCCGTTCTATGGATAAAAAAAGTCTGTTACGGCGTATCGGCTTATCGTTGGTGGCGTTGGTCATCACTGCCATTATCGCGGGCATTAGCCTGGACAGACTGGATATGCCAGCTGTTGCCCAACCGATACATTTGCTGATGGCCAATCTGATTTTTGGTGTACAGTTTTTTCTTTACAGTTGCCTGACGTATGCAGCAAAAAAGCCGTACATTGGTCTAAAAAATTAGGATATTTATGACAACTCAAGTCCAGTTTGTAAGTGCCCCATTTCTGAGAGATTTTTTTAAGCATTTTTTGCCGAACTCCCAGGCGGTGGCCCTAGCTATCATTCTGGTGGTCAGTTTTGTGCTGATTTATTATTTGTCGGATTTGTTAATGCCGGTTTTTGTGTCGATTGTGCTGGCTTATCTGTTGGAAGGCTTGGTCAACAAGGCTGAAAGTTTAGGAATACCTCGTTTGCCAGCCGTCTATCTGGTGTTTTCAGTATTTATGACATGCCTAGGTTTTCTGCTGTTTTATTTGATGCCGCTAGTCTCACAGCAAGCTGTCGAACTGGTTCAACATATTCCTGAGATACTTAGCCGAGCGCAAACTGGCATTATGCACTTGCCGGAAATGTACCCAAAATGGGTTTCGGAAAGCAAAATACAACAGATGATGATTGCGGTACAAAGAGAGGTATTAACTTACGGACAAAATGTGTTGTCGCTGTCGGCAGCTTCTGTGGTCGGCTTGGTCAGCGTGATGATTTATTTGTTTTTGGTGCCGATGATGGTGTTTTTCTTGTTAAAAGACAAACAACTGCTGGTATCTTGGTTTTTGCAGTTTATGCCCAGAGACAGACATTTGACGGTACGGGTCTGGGAGGAAGTCGACATGCAAATTGGAAATTATGTGCGCGGAAAATTTGGCGAAGTTTTTATCCTCTGGGCGGTCAGTTATGCAACCTACGCCGCGATGGGGCTAAATTATGCGATGTTGCTGGCGGTGTTAATGGGTTTGCAGGTCATTATTCCCTATGTGGGAGCAACCCTGGTTACTTTCCCAGTTTTGGCTGTTGCTTATTTTCAATGGGGCTTAGGCGACGATGAATTTATGTATATTGTCATTGCCTATTCAATTATTCAGGCCCTGGACGGGGTTGTGTTAGTGCCGGTATTGTTTTCCGAAGCGGTTAATCTGCATGCTATCGCCATTATCGTCGCCATTTTGTTTTTCGGTGGTTTATGGGGTTTTTGGGGCGTATTTTTGGCGATTCCCCTTGCCACCGTGGTCAAGGCCGTGCTGACGGCTTGGCCACGACTGGGTGATAAAAATATGGAGGCGAATTATTAAGTAAGGGTTAGCGGCGACTTTATTCGCCGCTAAGTCATTCAGTTGAAAGTTGACGCAGGACTTGCAGTACTTCTTCGATATGATTTTTGACTTTTAATTTTCGCCATTCATGAATCAGTAACCCTTCAGGACTGATTAGAAAGCTACTTCGCTCAATACCACGCACCTGCTTGCCGTACATATTTTCTGATTGTACCGGATTATGGGGGCAGCCGAAAATCCTTGAGCGAAGCGGAAATCAATAAATTTTCCAACCAATTCTCGTGATAGGCAAAGCCATTAAGTCGGTCTGCTGGACATCTTTTACCCTGGTGCTTTTTTATCGTCATTG
>CANNNV010000044.1 GCA_947506155.1 Methylococcaceae bacterium | reverse complement strand
TCGCCAATTTTAAATCTTCGATTTGTGATGCGTTTAAGGGTAAGAGAGCTGGTTTTTGAGTGGATGCCATGGTCATGATGGTAGGAGTGATATGGGAAGCTGAAAGTTTACTCTAAAAGGGTAATATTTTCTTTGGAAATCACCTTACACAAATCTGTCACCAACGCATGTAATTGCACATGCAGCACTTTGGCGCGCTGAAAGCTTTGCTGCTCCTGATAACCAGCACGGTCCTCAGCATCCAGCCATAGACCAAAGCGGCATTGGTGCTCAGTCAGCGATATCGGAGCTTCACGTTGGTCATTAAGATAACTTTCAATAGACATGATCCAAGCCCGGTGCTCGGCACTGGCGAAGAGCAAAGGTAAATCAATATGGCTGATAAATGTCAGATTGCCCCAGGACAGATCAGGCTTCCAGGTAGACACCCACTGAGGAAACTCACTGGCAGGCATGGGTCTAGCAATACCATAGCCCTGGGCCAGATCGCAGCCGAGTTGCAATAGCATGGCGCCATGCTCGGCTGTTTCCACCCCCTCTGCGACTACCTTGCGGCGGAATGCAACAGCTAGACCAAGCACGCCCTCGAGAATAGACAGGTCATCCGGATTATTGAGCATGTCACGCACAAAGCTCTGATCAATCTTGAGTTGGCTGACCGGCAAATGTTTCAAATAAGTCAGCGAAGAATAGCCGGTACCGAAGTCATCTAGAGTAAACAGCACCCCAAGATGTTGACATTCCTTAATAATATCGGATACGCGAAGCAGGTCTTCCAGCGCGCTGGTCTCCAGCACTTCCAGCTCAAGCTGATTAGGCCTGACGTCAGAATGTGCTGCCAGGAAACCGCGTAGACGATTGATAAAGCCCGTTTCCTGTAGCTGGCGGGCACCAATATTGACGCTGATCGGAATATCTAGACCGGTGGCAGACCAAATTTCCATCTGAGTCAAGGCGGTATCAATAACCCACTCCCCCAGCGTGATAGCCAGTGGATGATATTCAATTATCGGCAAGAATGTCGCTGGCAGCAATAAACCTTTTTCGGGGTGTTGCCAGCGTATCAGGGCTTCAGCACCGATAACCTCGCCCGTGCGCATGTTCACTTTAGGCTGATAATACAGAATAAAATTGTCATCCATCATAGCTTGGCGGATGCCTTCAATACTTTCCTGATAAATCCGTACATTGTGGTCGTGCTCGGTGTCGAAGACGTGAAAACGGTTCTTACCTGCGAGCTTTGCCTGATACATGGCCTGATCAGCTTGGCGCAAGAGTTGATCGGCATCCATCTTTTCAAGCTGGGGATAGAAGGTAACGCCAAGACTGGCTGAAACATGGAGTTCCATATTATCCATATGTACCGACTGAGCAATGGCTTTGAGCAAACGGTTCAGCGTTGGTGTGCAAACTTCAATGTCGGCTAGTTCAGGCAGCACCATCACAAACTCGTCCCCGCCTAATCGTGATAGCGTGTCGCCTTCACGTAGCACTTTCTTCATTCTCATAGACACCACTATCAGCAACTGGTCACCAACCTCATGGCCGTACTTATCATTGATAGCCTTAAAGCCGTCAAGATCAATATAGGCAACTGCTAGAGATCGTCCGTGCCGCAGTGAATTAACCATAGCCTGTTGCAAACGGTCAGACAGTAGCACACGATTTGGCAAATGGGTCAGTGCATCATAGTGAGCGATTTGCTCTAGCTGTTTTTCATGCTCTTTGATCTGCGTGATGTCGGAAAACATCGCTACATATTGCTGCGGTATATGATGGCTATCATACACTGCACTGATGTTGAGCATTTCGACATAGACTTCACCGTTCTTGCGCTGATTCCAGACTTCACCGTACCAGTGCCCCTTCCTGACCAGATTTGCCCACATGTCAACAAAGAACTCCTGATCGTGACGGCCAGAGCTGAATATATGCGGAGTCTGGCCCAAAACTTCATCGGGGCAGTATCCTGTGATGCGGGTGAAGGCATTATTGACATCAATGATTTTGCCATCAGCAGCGGTGATCATGATGCCTTCTCTGGCGTGAGTAAAGACGCTGGCGGCAAGACGGAGTTTAGCTTCAACCTGTTTACGCTCGGCGACTTCTGTACGAAGATATTCGGTGGCTAGTTTCTGCTCTTCATCCTGTCTTTTCACCTGGATCTGGAGTTTAGCTTCGGTGTCCTGAAGGTGCTGACTGCGAAGGAGCAGCACCTGCTGATCAAGCAGTTGCTGGATCAGCGCATTTGACGAATTTGGCAGATCGGCCGCCAGCCACTGACGATATTCCGTCTCCATCGCCTGGAGTTTGACTCTGAAGCCCCCGTGGTCATAACAGATATAGGCCTGCTGCCAGTATTTTTGAGTCAGCCAGTTACTACCTTGTTCCTGCCAAAAGCGCGCTGCCCGCTCGTTCGCCAGACCTTCCCAGTGAATAAAACCACCTGCTTTGGCTCCTTCGATGGCCTCCTCGTACAGCACCATCGCCTCCGTCGGTTTACGTTCAAGACGCGCCAGTTCTGCACTAACCAGTCGATATTGAAACTCGAAATTTTCCGGACAGATTTCGGCCCAGAGGCGAAGCTGAGCGACCAGCGGTTGATATTCAAACTGACTCCCCAGCCCAGTGAAAATCAGCAGGCGCGTAAATACATGTTCCGGCCAAAGTAAAAGCCCCTGCATGCCTACCGTATACAGGATCGGCTCCACCTGATTGGACACTACCAGTGCTTCATCACATCGGTTCAGCAGCAATAGCGAGTAGGCCTTTAGGATTTTGTAGATGCAAATAACCTGGGTATTTTGATTCGCCTCAACCTTGGCAAGATACTCAGCCTCCGGCACGGTTTGTTGTTCCGGTAGCGCCAGGAATGAAAAGATCCGCAACCCGCCTTCCAGCAGATCAATCGCCCACTGGTTATGGCGGGTCCGGCTAAAATCCAGAGACTGCTGTACTTCCGGGATCAATTCATCCAGCGCAACGCCCTGGTAGAATCGACAATACATATTATGTCCCAAGGCATAAGCAGTATATTGCAGATTTCCCGATTGCAGACCGATATCGCAGGCCTCGGCATAGTCTGCGCTGCTCTGTTTAAGTGGATAAAACCAGTGCCGCACCGAACTGCCGAGCATCAGCGCATACACACAGCGATCGGAGGAGGAGTGAAAAACTTCCGTCATCAGTCGGGTGGCGACTTTGCCAAACTCGCGTGCACTGGAAAAATCATTACTAACCCAACAGAGTAGGCCAGCAAAGGCAGGGTGGCTGTAGCCTATGTGCTCAATATTGCCGTACTGGAGCGTCAGATTAACTACTTTCGGTACGATTACTCCCCAAAGTTTCTGATCTGAACGGTAGCACGGGGGCCCCATCGCAATCAGTATCTTCACCGCCATACGCATTTCGGGATGACTCATAATCGGCAAGTCTGCCAGCGCAGCGATGGAGCGCCCCTGAAGGTTATGGCGCACTTGCTTAAGCTCTTCTGCACAGGCATCTTCATAGCCTTGTTCCGGTAGGCTTATCCCCAGAGCCGCTAAAGCTTGTCTGCCTGCGGCAATAGCAGGCTGGTACAATGCCTGTAGGGTATTTTGAACAATCAGAATATTCAGCGCCTCCGCTGTCTCAATTGGAGTTTTGCAATGAGCTACCGCTTGCTCGATGTGACGCTCCGCCTCCGCCCCATCTCCTTGGATAAACTCGCTTTCCGCCCAGGCCTGGAACAGTGAAAGTGCCAATTCATGGCGATTAGACCAGAGATAGTCGAGCAAGGCCTGATCTTTAAGCACACGACCCGCAGCGCAATGAAATTCGAACGTCGCCCTGTAGGCCGTGGCTAATTTAGCCTTGCGCGCAGCAATTACGTTCAGTTCTATCAGCTTAATTTGTTCGTCGGGTTTATCAATCAGCAATTGGCCCAGATTTAGATGTCCCACCACATCAAATATCCGTTCGGCCAGCAGCCCTGGGCTAAGCTGGGTCAGCAACAGCCGGCCTATTTTCAGATGCATCTGGGGCCGTTCTTCAACTGAAATCAGGCTATAGGCGGCTTGCTGCACCTGATCATGGACAAACATGAAGCAATGAAACACTTTGTCGCAAGTGAATTTGCCCTGATTTTCAATCGGCACAACTATTTGCTGAGCGGCGAGCAGCCTTAATCGGCACTCATCAGTGCTACGTTTGCTAATGGCGGCTAGGCTGTCTATGTCGAAACGATTACCCAGGCAGGCTGCCCAGATAAGTAGATCCAGGCTCTCTGGGTCCAGCCGAAATAATCGTAGACGAAAGATGTCTTGCACCGTATTGGGCAACTTGATGCTTTTTTCTATCTTTACTTGCCAAAGCCAGCAATTACTAAGCTGATCAAAATAAAGCAAGCCAAAATCGCGGAGAAATGCCAGCAAGGCCTGGGTGAAAAAAGGGTTCCCCAAAGTTCGTTCATAGATCAGTTGCGCTAAAGCTTCTGGGCTTTCGACCGCTGGCTGGAGCAGGTTCTTTACCCAGGCCAACACATCCTGGATCACCAAATTACGGATCTCGATCACGCTGACCGGTACGGCCTGGCTGCGCAACGCTTCAACCGTCGTAAGCAGCGGGTGTGTTTGATCCACCTCGTTGTCCCGATAGGGAGCAATGACCAGCAGATAATGAAGTGTGGTTCCTATCTGAAGCTGCTTTAGCAATTCAAACGAAGCTGAATCTGCCCACTGCCAGTCATCAATAAACAGAACCACCGGGTGTTCGGCACGACAGAACAGATTAAAGACCTTCCTGAGCATACCAACAAAACGATATTGCGCCTCCAGATGACTAATTTCAGCCACTGCGGGCTGCGGACCTAGCAGTGCATTGAACTCGGGGATCAGATCGACCAGCAAGCGACCCAACTCTCCCACAGCTTGCTGTATCCTGTTTTTCCATTGCCCCCGCAGTGGCTCTTCCTCGGCACATAATTCGCAGGCCAGTTCGGTCATGGCCTGGCGCACAGCGAAATACGGAATATTTTGCTGGTACTGGTTGAATTTGCCCTGAAGAAAAAAACCATTCTGATTTCTTACCGGTTTTTTAAGCGCCTGCACCAGCGCAGTCTTCCCTACCCCGGAATAGCCGGGCACCAGAACGACTTCACCCTGCCCACTGCAGATTCGTGCAAAGCTTGCCATAAGGGCCGCTTCAGCCTGCTCACGACCATAGAGTTGCTGAGGCTTTGTGAACGCTGTTATCGGATCTTGCGCAACCACTGGAAAATTAGAATTGGATGCGGACATAAAATATCCTGTAGAAATGACAAAAAAAGACTAACGGTTAGCGCTTAATTTTAGCCAAAAATTTAGCATTGGGGAAAAAACTTGATGATTGAGTTAAAGCCAAGTCTAAATTAAATATTCTGGATGGCAGATGCTTGTTTCTAAGTTTCTACAAGCATTTTCGATAGTCGTACAGGTTAAAATTTCTTGCCTGCAGATGTACATTGATTTGAAAAGTCTGGATAATCCTCAGCCTTAAATTAAGGCACTCAAATCGCTATGGAATTCAAATTAATCAATACCGACGGTCATGCGCGGCGCGGCCAACTTACTTTTGCTCGAGGTGTCATTGAAACACCTATTTTTATGCCGGTCGGCACGTATGGAACCGTTAAATCGCTGACCCCGGACGAACTGACCGGTATCGGCGCGCAAATCATTCTAGGTAATACCTTTCATTTAATGCTGCGTCCCGGCACCGAGGTAATCAAGGCGCATGGCGACTTGCATGATTTCATGCATTGGGACAAACCGATCTTGACTGATTCCGGCGGCTTTCAGGTATTTAGTCTGGGCGCGTTACGGAAAATTTCTGAGCAAGGCGTGACCTTTAAATCACCGATTAACGGCAGCGCGATTTTCATGGGACCGGAAGAATCGATGCGCGTGCAGCGCGACTTGGGTTCGGACATCGTGATGATTTTTGATGAATGTACGCCCTACCCTGCAACGGTCCAGGAGGCGGCCGACTCGATGCGCTTATCCTTGCGTTGGGCTTTGCGCAGCAAGGCAGCTCATGAGGGTAATGCCTCGGCGTTATTCGGCATTGTCCAGGGCGGCATGTATGAACATTTGCGTCAGGAGTCGATAGCCGGTTTGGTGGATATCGGTTTTGACGGTTATGCCATCGGCGGCTTGTCGGTCGGCGAACCCAAAGAAGAAATGATGGCGACGCTTGATGGGTTGCATAGCTCACTGCCAGCCGATAAACCGCGTTATTTAATGGGTGTCGGTACGCCGGAAGATCTGGTCGAAGCGGTCAGACGCGGTATCGATATGTTCGATTGCGTGATGCCTACCCGTAATGCGCGTAACGGTCATCTGTTTACCCGTTTTGGTGTGGTAAAAATCAGGAACAGTCAATACGAGTTTGATACCGGTCCGCTGGATGAAGCCTGCGCTTGTTATACCTGCCGGAACTATTCGCGAGCTTATTTACGGCATCTGGACAAATGCAAGGAAATGCTGGGATCCAGGCTCAATACCCTTCATAACCTATATTATTACCTGGAGCTGATGCAGGGCTTGCGCGATGCAATTCAAAAACAAGAACTGGATGTTTTTGTCCAGCAATTCTATCAACAACGAGGAAAAGCCGTGCCGACTGTGGCATAATGGCAAAATTTTTAATTACAACACTTTAATTATAATAAACCACCGAGGATAACCATGAGTTTTTTTATTTCTGATGCCGCAGCCGCCGCTGCTCCCGCCGCTCAATCACCTGGCATTGAAGGCATGCTGTTCCCACTGGGCATATTGGTATTTTTTTACTTTTTGTTTTTGCGTCCGCAATCCAAGCGCACTAAAGAGAAAAAGGAAATGATCGCCGCAATGACTAAGGGCGCCGAAGTGGTTACTTCCGGCGGAATCTTGGGTAAGATCATTGATTTGGACGATAATTTCGTAAAAATTGAAATTTGCGATAACACCTTTATTCAAGTACAGCGTCATAGTATTGAAAGCATGATGCCGAAAGGAACTTACAAAGCAATAACAAAAAGACCTGTTCCAGGTATTAACTTAAAAAAAGCTTAATGCATCAATTATTGGAATAACTTATGCAAAACCATTTCCCTCTTTGGAAAAATATCTTGGTCCTGATTGTTTTTGCAATCGGGATTGTTTACGCGTTGCCGAACTTGTACGGTGACGATCCTTCTGTTCAAGTGTCATCAACACATCCTGCCAAACTGGTACAGGAGCAGGCCAATAAGATTGAGTCTGCGCTTAAGGCCGGTGGATTTGCAATAAAGACTTTTGAGTTTAAAGATGGTCAGGTTTTAGCCCGGTTTACTAGCGCCGATGATCAGCTTAAAGCAGCGGATTTACTCAGGGAACAACTGAACGATGATTATAATGTTGCGCTAAATCTGGCACCTACTACGCCCACCTGGTTAAGGTCTTTAGGCGCCGATGCCATGTATCTGGGTTTGGATTTACGTGGCGGGGTACATTTTCTGTTGGAAGTGGACATGGATGCGGCGGTTAAACAGGCTGATGAACGTTACAACGATGACGTGCGTCTGGCCTTGAGAAACGAAAAAATACGCTATCAATCCGTTTCCAAAGACAGCGGCTACATTAAAGTTAAATTAAATTCGGCGGAAGATAAGCCTGCGCTGTTGACCTTGTTGGGCAAGGATTTTCGCACGCTGGATGTAACCGAACCCAAAGAGCCAGATCAAGTCTGGTTAAAATTGTCTGAAAAAGAACAGCGCGATATTAAGAAATTTGCGGTTGCGCAAAACATGACGACCTTGCGTAATCGTGTTAACGAATTAGGGGTTGCAGAACCCGTGATTCAGCAACAAGGTGAAAACCGTATCGTGATCCAGCTTCCTGGCGTACAAGATACCACCCGTGCCAAGGAAATTTTGGGCACTACGGCAACCCTGGAATACCGTCTGGTTGATGTCGAACACGATGTGCAGCAAGCGGTGGCGGGCCATGTGCCGGTCGGCAGTCGCTTGTATAACGACCGTAACGGCAATCCTATGTTATTGGATCGTCGAGTTATTGTCACCGGCGATCAGATTGTTGATTCCTCTTCTGGTCAAGATCAGGACGGCAGACCTTCGGTGAATATTTCGCTGAACGGCGTTGGCGCCACAAAAATGGGTAAACTGACTCAGGCTAATATTGGCAAACCTATGGCGGTAGTGTTCATCGAATACAAGGTTGAAACCAAACTGGTCAACGGCCAAAAAGTCCGTCATAAAGAAAAAGTCGAAAAAGTCATCAATGTTGCGACTATTCAGGGTGTTTTCAGTCATCGTTTTCAGACCACCGGTTTGGACAGTCCGCAGGAAGCGCGAACTTTGTCACTGTTATTAAGAGCCGGAGCGCTGGCAGCGCCGGTTGAGATAGTCGAAGAACGCACCGTAGGGCCAAGCTTGGGCCAGGATAATATCGATAAAGGTATTTTGTCTTTTGTGGTTGGTTTTGCCTTGGTTGTGCTATTCATGGCGGTTTATTATCGTTTATTCGGCATGATAGCTAACTTTGCGCTGGCGTTTAACGTCGTGATTGTTGTGGCTATTTTGTCGATGCTGCAAGCCACGCTGACCTTGCCCGGTATCGCCGGGATTATTCTGACCGTGGGTATGTCGGTCGATGCGAACGTGTTAATCTTTGAGCGAATTAAAGAAGAACTCAAAAATGGCAACACGCCGCAATCGGCTATATTTGCCGGTTATGACAAAGCCTTTGCCACTATTTTGGATTCCCATTTTACCAACCTCGTGGTAGCTGTTGTTTTGTTTGCTTATGGCACAGGTTCTGTTAAAGGTTTTGCCGTGACGCTGATTATCGGGATTTTGTCATCGATGTTTACTGCAATTACCGGTACGCGGATGGTTATTAACTGGGTCTATGGCAACCGCAGGGTTGAAAAACTATCTATTTAGAAGGTTACAATGAAAACAACAAATATAAATTTTATCGGTAACCGACACATAGCGCTGATATTTTCCGGGGTGTTGATGCTGATCTCGATCGGTTCACTGGCTGTGCGCGGTTTGCATATGGGTATCGATTTTACCGGCGGCACCTTGATTGAAGTGGGCTACCAAAAAGCGGCCGATTTAACTGTGTTGCGCAACACACTGGATACGCAAGGTTTTAGCGATGCAACGGTACAGAATTTTGGTACAACCAAAGACGTATTGATTCGTTTAAGGCCGCAATCAGGGGTCAGCAATGTCGAGTTAAGTGCTAACGTCTTGGAGGCCATTAACAAAAATACCGCCGAACCCGCCAGTGTGCGCCGCGTTGAATTTGTCGGGCCTCAAGTCGGTGACGATCTGGCTGAGGACGGTTTTCTGGCTTTATTGTATTCGACGATAGGTATTTTGATTTACATCGCCTGGCGTTTTGAATGGAAGTTTTCAGCCGGCGCTGTACTGGCGACAGTTCATGATGTGGTTGTTACCTTGGGCTTGTTTTCTGTTTTAGGGCTGGAGTTTGATTTGACGGTGTTGGCGGCGGTGCTGGCATTGATCGGCTATTCGTTGAACGATACCATTGTGGTTTATGACCGTATCCGTGAAAATTTTCGCGAACTAAGAAATAAATCCACCGAAGAAATCATGAATATTTCGGTCAATGTTACCTTGAGTCGCACCATCATGACCTCGTTGACAGTGATTTTAGTGTTGATCTCCTTGTTCTTTCTGGGCGGCGAAGTCATCCATAATTTTTCGATCGTGCTGTTATTCGGTGTATTTTTTGGTACTTATTCGTCTATTTTTATTGCCAGTCCAATGGCTTTAATGCTGGGTATCAGTCCGGAAGATTTGATGATCCCGGTGAAAGAAGGCGCAGAATTGGATGGCAGACCTTAAACAGGTTTTTCAAAATATAGTGGCCAATCAGGTATAATTGGCCGCTTATAAAATTTTTCATACTTAGGAGTTTTACCAACATGGCGATAGAACGTACTTTCTCAATCATTAAACCGGATGCAGTTGCAAAAAATGTCATCGGCGAAATTTACAGCCGTTTCGAAAAAAATGAGTTAAAAATCATTGCTGCAAAAATGCTGCATTTGACTAAAGAACAAGCTGAAGGTTTTTATGCGGAACACAGCGAGCGCGGTTTCTTCAATGATTTAGTGTCATTTATGATTTCCGGTCCTGTGATCATGCAAGTGCTGGAAGGCGAAAACGCAGTGCTTAAGCATCGCGACATTATGGGCGCTACCAACCCTAAAGAAGCCGCTGCTGGAACTATCCGTGCTGACTTTGCTGCTAGCATTGATGAAAATGCAGTACACGGTTCGGATGCTGTTGAAACCGCTCAACGGGAGATTGCTTACTTTTTCTCGGATAATGAAATCTGTGCAAGAACCCGTTAAGATAAAAACCATTAACCTGCTTGATTTCGACAGAAAAGGCCTTGCGGCCTTTTTTGTCGGCTTAGGTGAAAAACCGTTTCGGGCGACCCAGTTGCTTAAATGGATTTATCAGGAAGGTGTCGAAGACTTTAACCTGATGACCGACATGAGCAAGTCGTTGCGCGCTTATCTGGCTGAACACTGCGTGATAGAAACGCCTGAAATTGTGTTTGAACAAATTGCAAGTGATGGCACCCGTAAATGGGTGGTACAAACCAGTTGCGGCAACCGGATAGAAACGGTGTTCATCCCTGAAGAGGGACGCGGCACCTTATGTGTCTCGTCGCAAATTGGCTGTGCTTTGGCGTGCACTTTTTGCTCGACTGCCCAGCAAGGCTTTAACCGCAACTTAACTACCGCAGAAATTATCGGCCAAGTGATTGTTGCACAAAACCGTTTAGGCTTGGAAAAAAGGATTACCAATGTGGTCATGATGGGCATGGGCGAACCCTTGCTTAATTTTGACAACACCGTTGCAGCCATGAACCTGATGATGGATGATTTCACCTTTGGCTTGTCTAAACGCCGGGTAACCGTTAGTACCTCAGGTGTCGTGCCAGCAATGTACAAGTTAAGCCAGGTCTGCGATGTCAGTCTTGCCGTATCGTTACATGCTGTGACCGATGAATTAAGGAATGAACTGGTTCCGATCAATAAAAAATACCCATTAAAGGAGTTAATGGAAGCCTGCCGGGATAACGCGAAAATAGCGCCCCGTCGCACCGTCACATTTGAATATGTGATGCTGGATGGTATTAATGACTCGTTGCAGGATGCACGCGGTTTGATTAAATTATTAAAAACGGTACCGTCAAAAATCAACTTGATACCGTTTAACCCGTTTCCTAACTCGTCTTACCGCTGTTCCAGCAAAGAAACCATCAACCGTTTCAAAACGCTGTTAAACGATGCCGGGATAATCACTACGGTTAGAAAAACACGCGGTGAAGATATTGATGCCGCCTGCGGTCAGTTGGTAGGACAGGTTAAAGATAAAAGTCGTCGGCACTTAAAACTTCAGCCGGCAGGCTCGGAAAGTGCGGCCTAATTTTCGCTTTGCGCTAAGTTTGCTGGTCGCAACATTGGTAGCTTGCAGTTCAGCCAGTGGCACTAAATCTGAGGATGCCGGCGATATACATTTACAGCTAGGCGTGCGCTATCTAAGCATGAATAAACTGGAATTGGCCAAGGAGAACTTGCTGTTGGCATTGGACAGCCATTCAGACAATGCTCAGGCGCATAATGCACTGGCGTATTTGTATGAAAAACTGAATCAAAATGAGCTAGCCAGACAGCATTATCAGACCGCCCTGGACTTGGCACCTGAAGATTTGGGTGTGCAAAATAATTTGGGGCGTTTTTTGTGTGAACAAGGCGAGCTTGATGTGGGTATGGCTTTATTGTCTCAGGCCAGTTCCAACCCTTTAAACGATAGACAGTGGCTGGCTCTAACCAATGCTGGTCGCTGCCAGTTGAGATTGGGACAAAAACAACTAGCCGAGAGTTATTTTAAACAAGCGCTGCAACTTGATACGGCCTATGCACCGGCCTTAGTGGAAATGCAAAAAATAGCCTATCAAAATGGTGATTTTTGGGCGGCAAAAGGCTATTTACAACGTTATTTGGGCGTTGCAGCTCATACCGCTGAAACATTATGGTTTGCAGCCTTTGCCGAGTGGGCCTTGGGTAATAAAGAACTGGCCCGGGAATATAAAACTTTGTTACTGGAAAAATTTCCACTTTCAAACGAAGCAAAAAAAATCGCAGCAATTAAGGATTTTTAATTCTACAGAACTATGGCAAATAATATTCAAGCAATTCGCGGGATGCACGATGTGCTGCCCGAACAAACCCCACTTTGGCAATACGCAGAACGAAGCCTAAGAGAGGTGCTCGGCGCCTACGGCTACAGCGAAATTCGCCTGCCCATTGTCGAGAAAACCGAACTTTTCAAGCGCTCTATTGGTGAAGTGACCGATATTGTCGAAAAAGAAATGTATACCTTTGATGACCGGAACGGTGATTCCTTAACCTTGCGTCCTGAGGGTACCGCCGGTTGTCTTAGAGCCTGTCTCGAACATGGCCTGTTGCATAATCAGGTACATCGTTTATGGTATTACGGACCGATGTATCGGCATGAACGCCCGCAAAAAGGTCGCTATCGCCAGTTTTTTCAACTCGGGGTCGAAACCTACGGCATGGCGGGTCCGGATATTGATGCAGAACTGATTCTGCTGATGGATCGGTTATGGAAAAAACTGGGCATCCGCGATAAAGTGCGCTTGCAATTAAACTCCCTGGGTACCATAGCCGAACGCAGTGTTTATCGGGAAAGTCTGGTCAGCTATTTTGAAGGTCATCTGGAGCAACTGGATGAAGACAGCTTGCGCCGGCTAAAGACCAACCCGCTGCGGATTTTGGATACCAAAAATCCGGCGATGCAGGAAGTCGTCGCTAGTGCGCCGGAATTGATGGCTTATCTGGGCGAGGACAGTCTGGCTCATTTTAGTGCCATCATGGCAACGTTGGATGACCTGGGGGTCGACTATGAAGTCAACCTCCGCTTAGTGCGCGGCCTGGATTATTACAGCAAAACCGTTTTTGAATGGGTGACTGACGAACTCGGTTCCCAAGGCACCGTCTGTGCGGGTGGCCGCTATGATGGACTAATAGAACAGCTGGGCGGTAAACCCAATCATGCAGTTGGCTTTGCGATGGGCATGGAACGTTTGTTAGCATTGATGGAAACTCAGGACACGGTGCAACTTGCCAGTCCTGTTGATGTGTACATGATTAGAGTCGGAGTAGTCGCAGAGCAGCAAGGTCTGCGCGACGCTGAAACAATCAGGGACGAAATACCAGGACTGAAACTGCAGGTCAATTGCGGCGGTGGCAGCTTTAAAAGCCAATTTAAAAAAGCTGACAAAAGTGGTGCTGAATTTGTCATCATATTGGGTGAAGATGAAGTCAGTCGCGGTGAGGTCAGTGTCAAATCTCTGCGCAATAATCAGCTAGAGCAACAAAACATGTCTTTACCGCAGGCGATTGAGTTTTTAGTAGCTCAGGTTAAGCTAGCGTAACCTTACATTTCGCGATTTTTAAATCATTAACAGAGAAAAAACCAGTGGAAATTTACGAAACAGAAGAAGAACAGGTTGAAGCCTTACAACGGTGGTGGAAAGAGAACTCGACGGCTACTCTCGTCGGCTTGGCTATGGGTTTGGTCATCATTCTGGGCTGGAATTACTATCAGGAGCATAAAAAAACTCGGGCTGCCGCTGCCTCGCTAAGCTACGAGCAATTACTAAAAGCGGTGGACCAGGATAAAAAAGAATCCGTAGAAAAAATTGCTGAAAAAATGCAGCAGGAATTCAAGGGTACCGAATATGCGGAATTTAGCGGCTTATTTCTAGCCAAAGCCAAACTTCAGCAAGGCGATGTCGGGGCGGCCAAGGACGTATTGAAAACCATTGCGTCAGGGTCAAATAAAGACCTGAGCAATATCGCCAAGATCAGACTGGTCCGCTTGCTGCTGAATACCGGCGAATATGAACAGGGTTTACAGGTCATTAACGAAGTGGATGCCAAAGCAGCGGCCAGCTATTCAGCTAATTATGATGAATTGGTCGGTGATTTGTACGTAGCTCTGGATCGCTTGGATGAAGCACGCACTTCGTATCAAAATGCGTTAAGAAATGGCCAGCCGTCACCGTTATTACAATTTAAAATCGATGACTTGACCGCTCAAGAAAAGCTGGAAAGTCAAAAATAATGAATAATTATACGAATCAGGCGCAAGGTGAAAGTAGAAAGATCAGCATTTTCCTTGCCTGCTTTGCTATTGCCTTATTAACCGGCTGTTCGGCTATCGATACGGTCGGTGACTCTGTTTCTGGCATTACCGATTATTTTCGTGGCGGTGAAGACAATGCCGATCCGCCGAGCATCCTGGTTGAATCTACGCCTGAACTCAAGATTGAAGTGCTCTGGAAAGAATCGGTAGGCGTAGGCGCTGATGAAAAATCTTTAAAACTGCTACCGGCCATCGGCAATGGAAAAGTACTCGCAGCTGACAGAGAAGGCCGGGTACAAGCCAGAAGCCTGACTACTGGCAAGTTAATCTGGGAAACCAAAACTGAGATTAATTTTTCCGGAGGACCAGGGCTAGGTCGTGACAGTGTGATTTTAGGCTCCAGCAATGCCGAAGTGCTGGCATTAAATAGTGAAACCGGGGCAGTATTGTGGAAATCAGCGGTATCCAGCGAGGTGCTGTCGGTGCCGGTGGTTGCAAACGGAATTGTAGTGGTGCGCACCACCGATGGTTCGGTGATCGCTCTCGATGAAAAAACCGGCGGTAAACGCTGGAATTATGAGCGCAGTGTACCGGCTTTGAGTATACGGGGAACCGGTTCACCGTTAATTGCCGAAGCTAATGTGATCGGCGGTTACGATAATGGAAAATTAATGGCCTTGCGGCTGGCAGACGGCAAATATGTCTGGGAAACTACCGTAGCCATACCCAAAGGCCGTTCCGAGATTGAACGTTTGGTCGATCTGGATGTCGATCCTATCGAGATTAACGGGGTGATTTATGTTGCTAGTTATCAGGGCGGCATCGCGGCTATTTCGGAACTGGATGGTGATGTGTTATGGCGTAATGAAGCCATTTCATCGCATTCAGGTTTAACTCATGATTTTCGCTATTTATATTTATCCGATTCGGAAAGCCATGTCTGGCAGCTAGACCAGCGCAATGGCGCTTCTTTGTGGAAACAAAAAGAGTTGCACCAACGCCGCTTAACCGCGCCCGCCGTCTATGAAAATTATGTAGTGGTTGGTGATTTTGAAGGCTACGTGCATTGGTTGTCGATTACTGATGGCCGGCAACTCGGTCGGGTACAAATCACTGACAGCGCCATCGATGCCCAGCCTGTCGTGTTGGATAATACTGTTTATGTTTATGCAAAAGACGGTACGCTCGCCGCGTTAAAAATTAAATAAAAACAAGGCAAAGGGTGAAAATAATTTTTTCGCCCTTTTTTTAGCCTACGCCTAAATCTTTCATCTCTGTATCCCAATATCAAACTCTGAGTAAATATGTTACCTGTAATAGCCCTAGTCGGGCGACCCAATGTGGGCAAGTCCACATTATTCAATTATTTAACGCGTAGCCGGGATGCCTTGGTTGCGGATTTTTCGGGCTTGACCCGTGACCGGCAATATGGCCGGGTGAAATTGGGCGATAGGCCCTGTCTGGTCGTTGATACCGGCGGTATAGCTGACGACGCTGAAGGCATAGAAAGCTTTGCCAGAAAACAGGTGCAAGTAGCGCTGGAAGAAGCGGATATTGTGTTCTTCATGGTTGATGCGCGCGAAGGTTTGAGCGCTTCAGACAAGGTAATCGCCGATACGCTCAGAAAGCTGCAAAAGCCGATCGTCCTGGTCACCAACAAGATTGATGGTCTTGATGGCAATATGGCCGCGTCGGATTTTTATTCGCTGGCTTTGGGCGAACCGGTGCAGATTGCCGCCTCGCATGGTAAAGGCATACCCGAGTTGCTGGAAAAAGTTAACCAGTTGCTGCCCGCCGATGCAAACGCAGTCGAAGAAGCGCATGGCGGTATCGGTATCGCAGTGGTCGGACGGCCTAATGTCGGCAAATCAACCTTAGTCAACCGTCTGTTAGGTGAAGAACGGGTTATCGTATACGATGAGCCTGGCACCACGCGCGACAGCATTTATATTCCTTTTGAACGCAATGGCAAGTTGTTCACGCTGGTTGATACCGCTGGGATGCGCAGACGCTCGAAAATATCCGAGTCTATAGAGAAATTTAGCGTTATCAAATCATTACAGGCGATAGAGAAATCCAATGTGGTCATTTATCTGATTGATGCCCAGGAAGGCATCACCGATCAGGACGCGCATTTATTGGGTCTGGTTCTGGAAGCAGGAAGAGCCTTGATTATCGGCTTGAACAAATGGGACGGCATCAGCGGGGAGCAAAAAACAACCATTAATCGACAGCTCGACGTAAAGCTGTCCTTTCTTGAGTTTGCCGAAAAACATCCGATTTCCGCGTTGCACGGTAGCGGTGTCGGCAAGATGTTTGATGTTGTGCAGCAGTTGTACGCAGCGGCGATGCTGGATATGTCCACGCCGGTACTGACCCGGATACTGAAAGAAGCCACGACTGCGCATCAGCCACCCATCGTAAATACCCGCAGGATCAAGCTGAAGTATGCGCATCAAGGCGGATGCAATCCGCCTATTGTGGTCATACATGGCATACAAACTGATGTGTTGCCGGAGTCCTACAAACGCTATTTAATGAATTATTACCGGGACAAAATGGGCCTGGTAGGCACACCGATACGCCTGGTATTCAAGTCGCCGGTCAACCCGTTTCACGGGCAAAAGAACAAACTGACCGAATGGCAGGTTAAAAAGAAAGAACGCTTGATGAAACGGATGAAGAAAAAAGATTCGGATAAAAAGTAAAGAAAGATCGTATCGGCAGGGATTGTCGGTATCCAGATAGGTACACACTAAAATAATATAGGAAACAACATGGCTACTATCACCTTTCAAGGTAAACCTCTCAATACCTCCGGCGAATTACCCTTAGTTGGCAGCGCTGCACCGGCCTTCACACTGACCAGTCGCGAATTAGTCGATGTGACGCTGGCAACCTATGTCGGCAAACGAAAAGTGCTGAATATCGTACCCAGTCTGGATACGCCGACTTGTGCCGCATCTACACGAAAATTCAACCAAAAAGCCTCGCATCTGGACAATACCGTGGTGTTGGCGATTTCCGCTGACCTGCCCTTTGCGCAAAGCCGTTTTTGTGAATCGGAAGGCTTAAAAGACGTCATTCCACTGTCAACTTTTCGCTCAAATTTCGGCAAAGATTACGGTGTCAACATCGTCGATACCTTTCTAGCCGGTTTGACCGCCCGTGCCATCGTCGTCATTGATGAGTATGACCAGGTAATCTACACGCAACTGGTCAGTGAAATCGCCAATGAGCCGGATTATGAAAGCGCGTTGGCTGTGTTGAGTTAAAGTTTTAAAATCACTTATATTTTTGTTTAATTTCAAAAATTATGTGGCGGTTTCGCGTAGCAAACCGTCACACACAAGCTCGGAATGATTTTTTAGATTAAAGCATGGTTATCTTAAAAGCAGCTATATTTACTTACATTTTGTTATGCTAAATTGTTTAGTTAAAAAACCGAATGACACTGCTTTTCTACCTAAAATTTCGATAAAAAATGAACGTGCAAGTCACCCACAAAAAAATTATCGAGGAACCGCATACACTTAGTGAATGGACGCAAGTGCTGTGCAATAAGGAAATGCCGATATTTTCCAATACTGCACTCAACATTCATAATGTCTTGAGTGATGACAGAAAAGGCGCGATGGAATTGGCCTCTGTTATTTTGCAGGATCCGAATCTGACGGTTAAATTATTAAAGCTTAGTAACTCCCCCTATTACAATCCATCACGCTTAAAAATGGTGACGGTATCACGCGCAATCATTATGATTGGTTCTGAAGTTATTCGTGAATTAACACTGGCGTGTTCCTTTTTTGAATCCATACTGTCGCCCATCAATAAACAACAAGCTAACGAAGAAATAGCTCAGGCCATCCATGCTGCGGTACATGCAAAATCTATAGCGATTGCTGCAAAAGATATATCGCCAGAAGAGGTCTTTATTGCCACGTTACTGAACCATATCGGTAGTATTTCTTTTTGGTGTTTTTGCGGTGAACAAGGCGAGCATATTCAGGCGCTAATCAATAATGGTTGCCATCGTGAAGTGGCAGAGAGACAGGTACTGGGTTTTAAGCTGACAGATTTGGCTGTATCTTTAAGTAATGTTTGGAAATTAGGATGTTTGATTGAGGAATCAATCAAGCCGGGTGTGTTGTCGAAAAATCCCAGAGTAGGATTAGTTCACTTAGGTTATGAAATTACCGACGCATTAAAAGAGGGGACTGGCTCAAAAAAACATGAGATTTGTGTCAGAAAGATTGAAGCGCTTACCCAGCAATCGAAACAAGTCATTATTGAAAGTCTTAAAGCTAATACAGATATAGCCTCTGATATTGCTCGCCAATTCGGTGCCACTGATGCGGCTATGCTTATTCAAAATCACCTAAATCAAGCGAGTGAGCTGGAAGAACCCTCGTTGATTATTGATAAAAAAGAATTGCAATTGCAGATTTCACAAGAAATAACATCAATAATAAGTGGCCAAATTGATATTAATTTATTGCTGGAAATGGTACTGGAAGGGATACATCGAGGCATTGGTATGGATCGAACTGTTTTTTCTTTGTTAGTTACCGATAAACAATCGCTTAAAGAAAAGCTGTCGTTTGGCTGGCGCAAAGAAATATATGAACACAAGCTCATTTTTAATATCTTAGAAAGACCGCCGAATCTTTTTTCTCATGCACTGACTGGCATTCAAGCTTTCTGGGCCAAACCCTCGGTTAATGCCAAGTTGTACTCACTCAGGGACATTAATGTGATTGGAGAAAACGAGTGCTTTATCATGCCGATTTTATCCAATAAAGTGCCTATCGGTTTGATTTATGCTGATCGTGCGATAACTAAGCAACCGTTAACCGACGAAGATTTTAGTGCTTTCAAATATTTTTCCCAGCAGGCCAATATAGGTTTAACTATGTATCGTATACAGCGCAGTTAAACTTGCCAAGCGGATACATGGGCAGGGGCTTCACACAGGGCAACCGCATATAAATTTCAGGCAAGGAAAACCAGGTTCTCCCTGAATTTATCGTTCAATGCCGCTTCAAAGCGTTTTTTCTTAATACTCATTTTAGACGGCTCCTTTTTTAGCAAATTAAGACCAAGTTGACGAAAAATA
>CANNNV010000043.1 GCA_947506155.1 Methylococcaceae bacterium | reverse complement strand
GCGTGATCCGATCCTTTTAGAGCAGCGAACTAAGGAAGCATTCGCTGGTAAGTCTTAACGACCCATTGTAATCGTAGCACTGTGTTAGCGCTTAGTCTGGTCAACCTAGCTTTTACAAGCTCCGTCCTTCAGGGCGGGGTGATTGACGGTGTGTTCTACCTGTCAAAATCGTTCAAAATCATTTTCATTAAACTCAGGTTTTAGGACTCTTGACTGGGTATTAGTCACAGGCTTGGAAAATCCAGTGGGTGTAAACTGAGGCGCTTTTTTTGTCGGCTTAGGCGGCAGTCCTTTGGTTTTCAGGCTTTGGTTTGAATCCACTTTAAAAAACGCCATCACTTGTTGTAACTGCATAGCCTGACCACTCAGTTCTTCAGCGGTGGCGGCAAGCTCTTCAGAACCTGAGGCATTTTGTTGCGCGGCTTTATCCAGTTGGCTTATTGCATTACTGATCTGATTTATTCCTTGTGCTTGTTCTTCTGATGCGGAGGTGATTTTATCGACTAACTCGGCGGTTTTCTGAATATTAGGCACCATTCTTTCCAGCAGGTTACCTGCATCCTCGGCAATTTTGACGCTATTTTTAGCCAGACTATTGATCTCTTGTGCGGTTATCCGACTATTTTCTGCCAGTTTTCTAACTTCGGCGGCTACCACGGTAAAGCCTCTACCATGTTCACCGGCCAACGCTGCTTCAATCGCAGCATTGAGGGATAATAGATTGGTTTTATAGGCAATATCCTCAATCAGGCTAATTTTATCGGCAATTTCTTTCATGGCCTCCACGGTGCGTTTCACCGCAGCTCCGCCATTAGCAGATTCTCCTGCGGCAGTCGCTGAGATACCTTTAGTTAATTTAGCGTTATCGGCATTTTGTTTGACTGAAGAACTTAGCTCTTCGATAGAGGCGGTGGTCTCCTCAACACCAGCAGCTTGTTCCGTAGCACCCTGACTAATCGATTGAGCCGTTGCACTGATTTCCTGGGCAGCGCTACCCAAGGCATCGGAATTGGTGCGCACTTGCTGTACAACATCAATCAAGCGCCGGCGCATCTCTTTCAAGGAATCTACAACTACACCGATTTCATCTTCTCTCTCAATGTTTATAGCTGCGGTAAAATCACCTTCCGCCAAGGCTTCAACAACCTGCTTCAATTCATTCAAAGGATCAATAATACCCCGTGCGATGAGTCCCCCCAGTACACCAGTAAACAGCAAAATAGCTGCGGCAATGGCGTTTAGTACCCACGTCGCATCGGCCTTGGTGGTTACTGCTTCTTCAGCCGATTTCTTAGCCAAAAGACTGTTGTAATCCATATGAGCTTGCAGCGCAGCATTGAGCCTTTCGGCTTGCTCGGCATACTGAGTTAGTATTTCACGAGCCTGATCGTTTTTATTCTGGCGAGAAAATTCCAGTATCTTTTCCACGCCTGGTAAATATTCTTTGTAGGCGGCAAGATCTTCATGCAGCAACTGCGCGTCATTATCATCAGCTATGCAGCTTGCACCAAGACAACCATCGACTTCATACTTTTTCATCGCCGCACTAAACACATCCTGCGCCTCTTTGATCTTGGTTTCGATTTCAAGCAATTTGGATAAATCGGTATTTAGTACATGGCGATAAACACGGACACGCAGACGGCCAAATGTTACAGCGGCTTCATCCAGCACAAGAACACTGGGGACAACGTTAACATTGCCGGAATTAGCTTTTTCATACACCTCGCTCATTCTGTTTTGTCCCAGCCATGCCAGGCCCACCAGACCCAGAATTGCGGTGGCAACCAGCAAAGTCATTTTTCTAACAATGGTCATCTTCATTTTTTTTATGCCTCTATAAATTAAAAGTGGCTGATCGGATTTTAAACAGTCGCTGACGAGGTCACAGTAGAACTGATTCGTTTTTTTGCGTATTGAATAAGACCCTGTACATCGAGAATCAATGCCACATCACCACTGCCGAGCACCGTTGCTCCGCCAATGCCATTAAGATTTTCGAACAACTTGCCTAATGGTTTGATTACGGTTTGATTTTCGCCATGCAGTTCATCGACCACAAAGCCCGCTTTAGCTTCGCCAAAACGCACCACGACCAGACTTTCTCGCTTAGTTTTCGTGTGTTGTTTGTTTTTATGGAAAAAATCGCCTAGACGTAAATAGGGCAAAACCTGACCGCGCAAATTGACATAATGCTGAATCTCATTAATCTGCCATTCGTCGTTGCTCATTTCGACGCATTCTTCAACCATGCTCAACGGGATGATATAGCGTTCTTTTTGCGCTTCCACCATAAAGCCATCAATAATCGCCAGGGTTAACGGCAAATGTATTGTGACCGTAGTGCCCTGCCCCAACTCGCTATCCACCGAAACACTGCCTCGTAATAACTCAATATTACGTTTGACTACGTCCATGCCTACGCCTCGACCGGACAAATTGCTGGCCTCTTCCTTAGTGCTTAAGCCGGGTTCAAAAATCAGATTGTAAATTTCAGTCTTGCTGAGAATTTGATCCGGTTTGATTAGGCCCTTAGTGATTGCTTTGGCGACAATTTTTTCCGGATCAAGGCCTCTGCCATCATCACTAATTTGAATTACGATGCGCCCCGAGTCATGATAGGCATTGAGTTGTATCGTGCCTTTTTCTGGCTTGCCTGCCTGTAAGCGTTGCTCGGGAGTTTCGATACCATGATCAAGTGAGTTGCGCACCAGATGGGTTAGTGGATCGTTAATTTTCTCGACCACAGTTTTGTCCAGTTCGGCTTCGCCACCGGTGATTTGCAATTGAATCTGCTTGCCCAATTCCTTGCTGACATCATGCACCACACGCTGGAAGCGGGTAAAGGTTTCACCAATTTGCACCATGCGTAATTGCAGCGCGGTATCACGTATATCCTGAACCAATTCGCCCATGGTCGAAGCGACATCATCAACATCGGACAGGCCGTGCTTATCTACCATTAAGCGCATTGCGGCACCGGATATGACCAATTCTCCGACCAGATTAATTAGATAACCCAACTTTTCTGCATCAACTCGAATATAACTGGCATCCTTGTTAATTTTTTGTTTGACCGCTTCCTGTTTTAACAGTGCCTGTTCTACCACGGGTTGATGCACAATATTTTTGGCGACGAGCATTTCACCGATAGGCTTCACCTCAGCGCTGTCTCGCTGCTCCTCAAGTAGGCGGCTCACTTCTTTTTCCGTTGAAGCACCAATTTCAATCAAAATTTCTCCCAGGCGTTTAAACTGATCTTCCGGTAAATCTTCCAGCAACTGCAAGTAATTTTCCTGCCTAGAATGAGGTGGCAAAATAGTAATGACACAATCCTCTTCAGCAAACTCGAACACATCTTCTATAGTTTTTTTATCGGCACTACTGTTAAAGGCTATTTTAAAATTAAGATAACAGTCTTCAGGGTTCATCTCCTCAAGACGCGGGGTCGGCGGCATCGCAACGATCACTTCGACGATGTCCCCCAGGGTTTGCAAATAACGGATAAAAGACAACGGATCCATGCCGTTACGCAAGGCGTCTTTTTTAAACACTAGACTGATTAACCAGTTATCTCTGCTGTGAGTGCTAATGTTATTCACTTCAAAATGATCGTCTGCAACCGGTTGCAAAGATCCAGTTAATTTGGCAATCAATGCCAGTCCTTGCTGTTGCCAGGCCTCTGGCAACGGCTTTTCTTGGTGCGACAGCGTGTGCTGAATTATTTGTGCAGTGTGGTCTTTACAAGCCAGCAATACAGAAATCAGTTCAGCGTCAATCTCACGTTCGCCGTTTCTAACCTGGTCCAATACGGTTTCGACTTCATGGGTAAAAGCCACCACCTCGTCAAAGCCAAACAGCCCAGATGAACCTTTAATAGTATGCATAGCACGAAAAATGCTATTGATGCTCTCGGTGTCATCGGGCGTCCCTGTTAAACCTAACAGAGCTATTTCCATTGCCGTTAGTAATTCGTCAACTTCCTGGGCAAAAGTTTCCAGGGCGGGATTGATAGCACTCATGATTTTTTCCAAGTAGCGGGAATAACAATGGGATCGCCAAAATACGTGCCAAGTTTAAGCAGCTCAAAAACCTCAATCACCGCTTCGCTATGTCTAAATAAATGTAGAATAAAGCCTCGCTGATGTGCTTCAGCTTTTAGTAACAGCAATAACTGCAAACCAGCACTATCTATTTCAGTAACCGCCGATAAATCCAGTTGCAGCTCTTGTAGTCCAGGCTGGCAATAACCCAGCAAGGTTTCTTTCAGTGACAGTGCGTGATAAATAGTCATGTCATCCTGAATAATCACTTGCAGTGTTTCATTGTTTTTCTTGGCTTTTACAGTCATGACGGCTCCTGTTTAGGGTTAGGGCAGCACTAATTTGGCAACAGCCCCGAGTAAAACTGGCGGCTGAAACGGTTTGGTGACCCACGCTTTGGCACCTGCATCTCTGGCCGCTTGTTTTTTTTCTGGCTCCATTTCAGTCGTTAACATAATAATCGGGGTGAATTTGTAATGGTCGAGCTTTTTCACCTCTTTAACAAAGCTAATACCATCCATAACTGGCATATTAATATCACTGAGGATCAAGTGAATTTTAATTCCCGTCAGCTTGTTTAACGCATCTTTGCCATCACAGGCTTCAATCACCTCATAGCCTGCGCCTTTTAAAGCAATACTAACTACCTGTCGCATTGACGCAGAATCGTCCACGATTAGAATCGTTTTTATCATAAGTTAAAATCCCACGTTAAGTTAAAAAAAAGTTAAGTCGTCCGAACCCTCTGGTTCCCGTTCAGACTTTGAATTGACAGACTTGTAGTTCTCTTCTATATGCTCTACCGCTGCATCGACCTGCAGCATATTGCCATCACGATTACTACCTTGCCGTTGTATAGTTTCTATGGTTTTTTGCAAATTCAACAAATTATTTTCGACTTGTGTTAGGATTTGACTGACACGATCTTGAAACTGCAAGGCCACCAGCACATTATTAATCTCGGCACGGATTTGCTCGGCATTGTTTCTCAATGCATCAACATCTTCCCGATAATGGTTCAAGGCTAGACCTAGGTAAGCTAAAGTTTGATTGATATGATCTTCGGCCTGAGACAAAGTTAAATCATCGCCTGCTGTTTCGCCCAAAAATCCCTGGTCAAACCAAGGCAGAATTAACGCCTTGTTAACAACCTCAATCACAGCGTTAACTTCGGTGTTCAAGCGCAACTCGATATCTACCAACTGATGCCTGTTATCAATCTTTTCAGTCAGTTCATGAACTTCTGCTGCAATTGCATGGAGTCCGCCTAGGTGATTGGATAATTTTTGCAGCTCAGCTTTGGCTTGATGTTCTACCTGATAAATCCGTGTTAATGATTCCAGAACAGGTTGCAGTAAATCGTGGCTGGTATTAATCACACTGTCTAGGTGAAAGTGCTGTCCATCCAAGGTATCATCAGTACTGTCAACAATCTGCTGTAACTCATTGACCATCGCGGCAAAACGATTGGCTAAGGAAATAATCTCCTGCTCGGTATGTTCACGAGAAAACATCACTTGTTGTGATAATATCGGGCTGATAGTTAACAACAGCCGCTCCAGTTCCGTGGTATAAGTCGCGATCGCATTTATCTTACTGCTTTCGTCCAGTTCCCAGCGGGCATTGGTTTGAGCTAATTCAGCAAGGTGGTGTCGCCACAAAAACAAGCCACTACCCATACTGCAAAAAATCAGCAGCAAACTGAGTGACACGCTATATACATTAACTCCGCTATACCAAAACATCACCACTGTGCCCAAGATAACAGGCATTGCAGTTAGTAAACCGTATAAAAACGGGTTATCGCTATTGTTTTTCAGCGAGGTCATTAGAATTCCACTTATTTTTGTAATGTTCTTAGTCTAGTACGCATTCATACTTAGTGCTATCCTAATCAAAGTATAATTGTAATTTTTATTACAAAACGGGGGTTTTATCAGACTTGAACCGATTAGCACCGAAGAATTTTCCCATTTCAGACGGATCATTTACGACCACGCCGGTATTGCCCTGACACCAGAGAAAAAAATCATGGTGGCTAGTCGCTTAGCTAAACGCTTACTGCATTATGATTTGCAAACTTACGGACAATACTACCAGTTACTGAATGCCGGACAATATCCCCAGGAATTTCAATTGATGGTCAATATACTGACCACCAATGAAACCTATTTTTTTCGTGAACCCAAGCATTTTGAGTTTCTTCAGCAACAAATTATCAAATCTTGGCAAGGGGATTATTTTCGCCTGTGGAGCGCAGCAAGTTCCACAGGCGAAGAAAGTTACTCGATTGGCATGATCTTGGCCGAAGGACTGGGCATCAGAAAATGGGAGATTTTCGGCTCTGATGTTAATACCGACGTATTGGCAAGCGCACGAAAAGGCGTTTACTTGATGGACAGACTGGATAATATGGATCAGCGTTATTTGAATAAATATTGCCTGAAAGGCGTACGCTCACAAGAAGGTTATTTTCGTGTTGATGAAAAAATCAGAAAGCGGGTCAGTTTTGACCAAATCAATCTTAAAACCCCGCTACCCAAAAACTTGGGCAAATTTGATGTTATATTTTTGCGTAACGTACTGATCTATTTCGACACAGCAACCAAGCAGGATATAGTCCAACGGGTTATTTCTGCCTTAAAACCGGGCGGCTATTTTTTCATCAGCCATTCTGAAACTTTGCACAGCATTAAAACTGAATTGTCTATGATAGTGCCTTCCATTTATCAAAAACCATGCAAATAGGACAATACCAGGGATTAACACGTATCATTATTGACCCCGGCGAAAGCTATGTCACCCAGAAAGATGAAATCATTTCCACCCTATTGGGTTCATGCGTAGCGGCTTGTTTGTATGATCCGGTTAATCAAGTAATCGGAATGAATCATTTTTTACTAGCTCAACAGCATTCAGCCCATCATACCTCGACTTTATTGGCATCGGAAAGCGGTCGTTACGGCATCCATGCAATGGAATTGTTGATTAATCAGATGCTAAAACAGGGTGCACAACGGCTTAATTTAAAAGCCAAAGTCTTTGGCGGAGGTGATGTGCTGAAACTTAGCAACAAATTTCGCGGAGGATTATCTATTGGTGCTATTAACTGCGAATTCATTAAAACTTTTTTAAAAACCGAACATATACCGCTGGTAGCTTCTGATTTGGGCGGTCTTATAGGCCGCAATATTTTTTTCCTGGCCAGCGATTTTTCTGTCTATGTCAAAAGCATTGAAAATATCGAAGAACAAGTTGTCATTAAACTGGAGCAGCGTTTTTTGAACAAAAATACGCAGCAGCCAGCTAGTCAAGCGGACTTTTGGTAATTTAAAAACTATGTCAAAAGAAATAAAAATGTTGAACGAGGCCAACTGCGTGGTTTACGGTATGCTTAAAGAAGCGGTCAAGCTTGGCGCTAGCGATTCCCCAACTGATTCAGCCGCCACTCGCGCGTTGTTTAGACAAAGCTAAATCAAATATCGTGAAGACACTCTATTACAGTCACCCTGATTTTTTAATTCATGACACCGGCATTGGGCATCCTGAATGTGCAGCCCGACTCAGGAGCATAGAAAAAGCCTTATCCTCTGTCGAATTCTCACGTTTAATCAGACCCATTCCGCCACTCGGTACTGAGCAACAAATTAGGCTGATTCATCCCCAGTTTCATATTGACACAATACTTGAAGCAATCCCCGAACAAGGTGAACACTATCTTGATCCAGATACAGTACTGTCACCCGGCTCAAAACTTGCGGCTTTTCGCGCCGTTGGTGCAGTTTGTGATGCGGTTGATAAAGTCTTGACCGGCATCGCTGATAATGCTTTTTGCGCGATACGCCCACCGGGGCATCATGCAGAACCGCTATTGGCCATGGGCTTTTGTTTGTTTAACAATATTGCGATTGCTGCCGCTTATGCACTTCAATACTATCAACTTGAACGCCTCGCGATTATTGACTTTGATGTACACCACGGTAACGGTACGCAAATAGCTTTTTATCATCAACCTAAAGTACTTTACGCATCTAGTCACCAGATGCCGCATTACCCCGGCACCGGTTATCCGTCAGAAACTGGCATCGGCAATATCATCAATGTGCCGCTAGCGGCAGGTGACTCCGGTGTTGAATTTAGACAAAAATACTGCAACAGTATTTTACCTGCACTAAAAAATTTCAAACCGGATTTGGTGCTGATTTCAGCTGGCTTTGATGCTCATAAAGATGATCCGTTGGCCGCCATCAACTTAGTCGAAGATGATTTCAAATGGATTACTGAAGAACTCATGGCTATCGCTGACAGTAGTTGTAAAGGTCGAATTATTTCCGTATTAGAAGGCGGTTATGATCTGAAAGCCTTAGCAGCTAGTGTCGCTATTCATGTTAAAACGCTGATGTCAGATTAGGCGTTCGTGTATTTCTAACGTTAAAAATGAATTCTCTCTAATATTCGGTTAAAATGGTCCGGCTGAAACCTTTGCTTCGGATTGGCGAAGGATCATTTTCTAATGTATGTTTCTGAGGTCGTCATATGCGTAAAAATCTTCTTACCTTTACTTTAGGTACCTCGCTGCTCCTTGTGCATTCCTGGACTCAAGCAGCCAGTGATTTACCGCCATCAGCCAAGGTAGACATTGGGCCGGTTGAAGAAGTTTGTTCTGATTTTACTTCGCCAAAATGGCGTGAAGAACAAGTCATTGATGGCGTGAAAATACAGGCATCACGGCTTTGTAACCCGGATAACCCCGCCGACATCGCAGCCTTTGTAAAAGGAACCAATGGTGTGTCGATGGAAACACTGATGGCGACTCAGCTCGCTGCTGATGCGATTACTATGTCTGACGATGTGGACGGCGACGGCGACCCTGATAAAATCATTATCAAACTTGAAATTGCCGAACTCAACGGTCATTCACCGGATATGAAAGACCCTACCACCACTTTCGATATAGCCCCCGGCATACAGCCGACTTTTTGGGTATATGCGCCCAAAACTCGGGATATGTCGACCTTGAGTATTTATGAGCCAGTCGCCAATCCTTTGTTGCGGGTACCGTCGCCGGTGATTCGTGTTGAACAGGATGACGTGATCTGGATAGTTCTGGAAAATACGCATTATTTACCGCATTCAATACATTTGCACGGTATAGATCATCCGTTCATGGATCATAGTGGTGGTGGTAATGATGGCGTGGGCCAAACCAGCAATATGGATACCATGCCTGGAGAGAGTAAAACCTACGTTATCAAACCGCGTCAGCCCGGCACCATGTATTACCATTGCCATGTGCAGCCACATACGCATATTCCAATGGGCTTGCAGGGCATTTTTATCGTCGAGGAAAATCGCCCCAACAACTGGCCGCAAACCCTTAATGTTGGCGCAGGCCAAGTACGCCACCCTTCGGTAGCTGTGCTAGAGAAATATTCCCGCGAATATGACTTGCATTATCAATCAGCGGATAAGGAATTGCATGAACTGGTTGCAAGATCAGCCAATGATCCTCGGTTGATTGCTAAACATATGAACATGGAATACGACACCACTGATGCGACTGATGATTACTTCATGCTCAATGGCCGCGCCTTTCCTTATACCTTAAGGGAATCGCTAATTGAAATGCAAAAAGATGAAAAAGTTAAGCTGCGGGTGCTGAATGGTCACACTGAAAGCCTGGCTTTGCATATCCACGGGCACAAACCGACTGTAACTCATTATGACGGCGTAGATAACGGTCCTAGTTCGTATATCACCCGTGATGTACACGGTATGGTGCCAGCCCAGCGTTTAGATTTAGAGCTCAGCGGTGTTGATGACGGCTTACATAGTTTTGGTCAAGGCATCTGGATGTTCCATGACCATGTCGAAAAATCATTTACTACCAATGGTGTCGGTGAAGGTGGCGATATCAGTCTAGTAGTCTATAGAGACTTTCTCGATGAAAAAGGTATACCCAAAGCACACGGCATGAGTCTTGCGCCCTATTTTACCAAGGGTTTTTGGAAACGTAATTATCCGGTCTGGCAAGATTATGATGCTTGGCGCAGCTTAGGACTGCCTGACTTGAATGCAGGCTATCAACCGTCTAAAGTTGCAGTGCAAACCGTGCAAGCACAATGGACGCCAGAGACTCCAGTTGTTGAACAGGAAACTTCTGTATTTGGAAAATTGTTGTTTGGTTTAATACTAGGCTTATCAAGCTATGTGCTGATTGTTAACCGGCAGATGATTATTGATCGTGTACGTAAGCTAAGTTACAAAAAATAAACCGCCATAGAATAAACACCCTGCGAAACTTTCGGCCAGAATAAGCTGCGGTTGCAGCTTATATAAAACAACAAAGAAAGAGATCACATGCTAGTTATTGTCGGATATTTAATCCTCACTATAGCAATCATGGGCGGATTTATGGGAGGCGGCGGAAATCCCGGCGTTCTTTTCCAGCCTTTTGAATTTGTTATTATTATTGGTGCTGCTTTAGGTGCTTTTATTTGTAGTAACTCTATGCCGGTTATAAAGGCTGCTCTTAGAGGGGCTACAGGCACTTTAAAAGGTACGCCATATAATAAAGCCTACTACCTTGAGCTACTGCTGTGTTTTTATGCGATTACCTCTAAAACCCGTAAAGAAGGCTTGTTATCGCTAGAGGGTATTATTGATGATCCAAAAAACAGTCCGGTGTTTACAGCAAAAATTCTCGGAGACCACCATTTACTGGAATTTATCTGTGACAACTTGCGCTTGATCGTTACCGGTGTTGAAGTCTATGCGCTGGAAGAATTAATGGATCAGGAGCTCGAAACCCATCATGAGGAAGTTCATGCGCCAGTTAAGGCCATCCAGAATATAGGTGATGGTTTACCGGCTTTTGGAATAGTTGCCGCAGTACTAGGCGTGGTGCATACCATGGAATCTGTTGGCATTCCTCCGTCCCAACTGGGTAAATTAATCGCGGCGGCACTGGTCGGAACATTTTTGGGTATTTTACTGGCTTATGGCTATATCAACCCGGTTTCGGCGGTGATGGCTGAACGCGCTGAAGCGTCAGGCAACGTCTATAAATGCGTGCAAAAAGGTTTGTTATGTTGCGCCAAAGGTGTGTCACCTGTTATGACGGTAGAATATATGCGTACTATGATTGCTTCCTCTATGCGTCCAGGCTTTATGGAGTTGGAAGAATGCTTAAAAGCTAATAGGGGTTAAGATAAAAGTGGCGGATCAACAACCGACCATTGTAAAAAAGATAAAAAAAAGCGCCCACGCTCATCATGGTGGTGCTTGGAAATTGGCTTACGCTGATTTTGTTACTGCGATGATGGCTTTTTTTTTATTGATGTGGCTGCTGGGAACAACCAGTGAACCTGAACGCAAAGGTATTGCTGAATACTTTCAAGATCCTTTTAAGGCATCCACAGAAGACCGAGGTGCCGATGTCGGTGACCGAACCAGTATTATTCAAGCGGGTGGTTCAGATATTACTTCAGAAGATCAAGGTCAGATTGATAAAGGCAGAAATCCTGAAGAGATCACTTCTGAGGAAATTGAACAGAAAGCCGAAGAAATTGAGAGAGAAAATCTCGAAAATTTAAAGCAAAAAATCCAGGAAAAAATAGATTCAACACCGGAATTAACTGAGTTTAAGGAGCAGATTAAATTAGAAATAACTGCAGAAGGCCTCAGAATTCTAATTGTCGATGCTCAGAACAGACCCATGTATAAACTGGCTAGCGCAGAAACTGAACCGCAAATAAAATTGATTTTAAGAGCCTTAGCTCCGGTTATTAATGAATTACCTAATAAAGTCAGTCTTAATGGTCATACCGATGCACTACCTTTTCCACCCAACCAAAAGAAATATACCAATTGGGAACTCTCCAGTGATCGTGCCAACGCCGCTCGCTATGAATTGACTCAAGGCGGACTTGCCGAAGAAAAAGTATTGCGGGTTATCGGCCTAGCATCAAGCGTTCCCTATAACGCCACAACTGAACCACTGAATCCGATTAACAGACGTATTTCAATTATCGTTATGAATAGAAAAACTGAACAGGATATTTTGCAAAGCGTGGGTGATAAAACGACAGAACAAACACCTCAGTAAAACCCATAAAACTTAACCAAAGAGAGATAACACCATGAAAAAAAGCTTGTTTTTAACTATTTCATTACTGATTTCGGGCAACGTTTTCGCTGCTACAGACCATTATGTATTGCGCGATGGTAATTATGATCGCCACTTAAAAATTACTAAAATTAATGATGAATATACGGTCAATGTAAATGTAGACTTTGATTCCACTACTGAAGCCGGCAGCTCACACTGTTCCGAGGCTATTACTGGTAAAGCCAAAAGTACTGGTGCCAATGAATTAATCATGAAAAAACATTCTGAAAGTGAAGCTGCTTTCTGTGAATTAAAAATTCAACTAAGCCCTAATGGTGCAAAAATTGAAGAATCAAAAGAGTGCGAAAACTTTACCGTAGGCCAATGTCACTTTTCCAGTAATGGCAAGGAATTGATCAAAGTTAAATGATATAACTGCGTAGGATGCGCCGCACAGCGCATCCTATTTAAATAATTTTGTAACAATAAGCGCTTATACTGGAAACAGCGCACAGCTGCTAGCTGCAACATAAAAAACAATCAAAACCTCTTATTCATGAACTACTCAAGCCACGCTCAGCTATTTCCCTTCAGCAAATATGAACTAAGTCAAAAAAGTTGCTGGCTCAAGCCCACAAAAATCTTCTTGTTATTCATTGCATTCTCCAGCACATCCGTTCAAGCCAAGGTTACTGACTACCCAGAGTTATATGATGAGGACGAGTTTTCACTGATGGGCGTTTTGTCTGATCTGAACTGGCATGACCTGAAAAATGAGCGCTGGAATATCTATTCCCAGGCAACCTACATCACGAGCTTCAAGGATAAATTTTCTGCTGCCTACAGCAACTTGAACGGCTCGCCCAATTCATTATCTGCCAAAGCAGAACGCAGCTTTACCGCAACCTTTACCTCGACGCTTGGGCTTAAAGCCTGGACCGGCGCAGAATTTTATGTTGCACCGGAAATGGTTTCTGAATTGCCGCTTTCAGGACTCAAGGGCATAGGCGGCAGCATTCAGAACTTCGAACTGCAAAAAAATGGTACTGAAAATTCTACCTGGTATCTCGCCAGGGCTATTTACCGGCAAACCGTGTCACTCGGCGGCAGACAAACTACGGTTAATTCTGGCCCTATGCAATTAGCAGGAACTGTTGACAGCCGCCGTGTTGTGTTTACCGCTGGGACTTTCAGCATTCTCGATATTTTCGATAAAAACACCTATGCCGGCGACCTTCGTCATCAGTTTCTAAACATGGCTTTCATGACCAATGCTGCCTATGATTTTGCGGCAGATGCACGCGGCTACACAACCGGTCTGGCTGGCGAAGTTTATTATGATGACTGGGCATTTCGCTTTGCCCGAATTGCAGGGCCTAAAGACCCTAACGATTTGACCAAAGAATATAACTTGCTCAAGTATTACGGCGACCAAGCGGAACTCGAACACAAACATATTATCAAAGGGCAACCGGGGGCGTTAAGATTGCTGGCTTATGGAAACCGAGCAAGATCGGGTAATTTTGGCGATGCTATTGCGGCGTATAAGGCCGATCCTAGCAAAAATGCGACCAGTTGTACCGGCTATAATTATGAATCTGACAATGCCTCTGCACCCGACCTTTGTTGGGTTCGAAAAGCCAATATAAAAATGGGCATTGGTATCAATATGGAGCAAAGCCTAGCCCAGGATATAGGAGTATTTTTCAGAGGCATGATTTCAGATGGCAAAACTGAAGTTTATTCATATACCTCCTCGGATCAATCACTGTCTTTTGGTGCGGCGATGAAGGGCTTACGCTGGGGGCGGGACAAGGATACGCTGGGACTGGGCTACGCGCAGAGCTGGATTTCGAAGCAACATGTGAACTATTTGAATATGGGCGGAATTGATGGCTTTATCGGTGATGGTAAGATCAATTACAAACCTGAGCAGGTTGTAGACATTTACTACCAATACCATGCTTTTCGCTCTGCTTGGCTGACACTTGATTATCAACATTTAGCCAATCCTGCTTATAACGCAGATCGTGGCCCGGTCGATATTTATGGCGCTAGAGTGCATTTTGAGTTTTGAAAAAACATATAAACATCCTGACTTTCTTTGCGCGCCGCCTTAGTCACTCAGGAACAATTGACATTCTCCCCCACCTAAAGGAAAGGGATTCCTATTTTATTAGGAGTGAGTATGTATCGCTACTGCTCACTGGTTTCTGCTGCTGACGACATTACTGCACCGTTCACTTCACAGACTAGCCCCGTCTATCCGACGGTTATTTTTACTATATTTAATCGAGTAGTCAGACTTTCACCTATCGCTTGGTTTTTGCTGAAAGTGATCTTGAAGTCTTTATTTTAAAAAATAAATTGCCGTCGTAGAGCGAGCCTAAAGCGTCCTCTGATAGCAACTGCGAATAGTTTTAACAAGCCGTGTATTATGAAGCAAGTAGAATGGAGCCGCTTACATCCCCGTCCTGAACGACGGGGTTTTACGCTACTCTGTGATAAAAAATTTCTGCATCAGGGACTAATAAACGAGTGTTGATAATGGTTTTCTACCGGTCCTAGGTTGGTCTCTAGGTCTGAAGTGCTCGTATCGGCCAATTGAACCGCTTCTTCCTCAGGAATATTGCCGTCATTAATCAGGTGTTTTCGCTGGCTCTGATAAGTATTTTTAATGATGTCATAATCATCAACAGCATTCAAATCGGTGACATCAGCCGCTTTAGCTCCTGCACTAATAACACTAAAAACAGCACCGCTACCAGCAAATGCAAAGGTATAAGTAAGAGGGTTCATTAAGGCATCACCGAAAAGCCCGACGACTTCTCTAGGTGAACTGGCTCCCAAAAATGGCATAACCAAATAATTACCCGATGGAATACCCCAAAAGCCTAGTGTTTGTCCAAAATCTTCATTATGCTTGGGCAAATCCATTTCTTTTGCTACATCAACAAAACCGATAACGCCAGCGGTGCTATTGATTAAGAAACGACTAGCGTCCATGCCACCCTGAGCTATTTTAAACTGCAACAAATCATTGATAGTTACGCCGATGTCTTTAAGGTTGCTGAAAAAATTGGTCACCCCATTATTAACAAATTCCGGAACTATGCTTGAATAGCCTTGCGCCACAGGCTTTACAATGGTTTGGTTGAGATCATGATTAAATCCTTGTGCTCCTCGATTCCAGTGTTCCCAGGGATCATTGTCATTACTTTTGGGTATGTCCGCACACTCCCCAGGTACACTTGATACAATAAAAATACTTGCTAATAAATAGAGGTTGATAATATTTTTCATGATTAATCTGCTTGGTTTCAGTTAACTGAAGTTCGATATAGCATGTTCAAAAATAGTATTAACCTGTTTTTTATAGTATTTACAATTATTAATCTAATCACTAACCGCTCTCAACAGAACTACTTTTATGTATGTTACACACATAAAAGCCACTTAATATTTCTATTAGCTAATAACAATAGCCTGTTCATCTATTAATTTTGGTTCTTGTTTTGGCAAAATTAAAGTTATAATTGCACAAGAAAAATGGACAAGACCTGCTACACGAAATGGACCGATAATAGGATCAATGATTATAAATAATACTAAAACCGCTTCTGCAGGTAGATCTAAAGGCCCTAATACTAGCGTTAACATGGATAACAAAACTACACCTGATGCTCCGGCTGTTGCTAATCCGGCAAAAATAGAGCCAACAAGAACAGTTAGTAAGCCAGATATCCCTAAGTCAACGTTATAAAGCTGCGCAACGAATAAAGTCGCTAAGGCAAAATACATGGTTGGTGCTGTTCTACATATCGTCGATGTCAGCGGTACCAGCAAGTCAGTTGTTTCTTTGTCATAACCCAATTTTTCCTGCATGGCCTCTAAGGCTGAGGGTAAACAAGCGAGTGCATTACTTGTGGTTAATCCCATAATTACCGTACTATTAAGCGCAAAAAAAGGTTTTAGAAAAGAACCTGTACGTTGCCACATAATGAGATTTCCTATAGCAAATAGTAGAAAAAAACTTAATAAAACTATCGGTACAAATTGCATCATGGCCATTAACACATTAATGCCCACTTGAGATACATCGTGAGCTATTAGGCCCAAAAGACCTATGGGCAGAAATAAAGTTAGCCATTTTACCAGTTTAGCAAAGGCTAAATAAATCGCGTCTAAAGAGGTCATTAGTGCAGCAGAAGAACTTTTATGTAAAGAACCCACTGCCAAGCCGAACATAATAGAAAAAAATAGAACTTTTAAACTACTGCCAGAGGTTAATGCCGAAAAAATATTTTCAGGTATTAGGTTGGCAACAAACGTTTTAACAAAGGATTGTTTTTCTTTAGCCACAAAAGGTATATAAGCCGACAGTTCCAAATCCGGCGAACCCGATGCACGAACGATAGAGCCTAAGGTAGCTAGGGTAGCTTTATCATATCCTGAACCAGGCTGAGCTATAACGCCCACAGCTATTCCTAAAACACCGGAAGCAACACAACCAAGTGCAAATACGATTAACATCCTTTTTATGTAGCCATTATCTCCAGTTGATTGCATTAATTTGGAAATACTCGCAGAGATGGCTGTTATCAAAATGGGTAAAATACACATTTTTAATAGATCAAGATAAACTTGACCTATCGGGGCAATATAGTGCACATACTCATGTTTGTATAACCCTATATAAATACCCAACACAACTGATACTAAAATAGTCCAGCCACTGCGTAGCACTTTTAATATGATATTCATACCGCTATAGCCTTTGATTTATTTTGTTTTCAATAGTCGAAATGACATTATAATAATCATTTGTTATCTTATCGGTGGTCAAATTCAGGTCTAGTGATTTTAAATACACATTTAATAAATCTTTGACTTTACGATCTTCAAATGATACTGCGATAGCTTTAGGGTCATCAGCATCGGTTAAAACCACCGATAACAAGTTCAATGCTTTATCGGGGTTGTCCTTCAAGATTTTTTTCACTTCTGCATCATCGCGAAAAGCAGCCATTATTTTACCCGTACTGGCATCATCAATTATCTCATCCCAACTCTTATACTCAACCACTTCCATCTGATCAAAGTGCTTAGCAAAACCTACATAAGATGATTTAGCAACGACGCCGAGCTTGCCAGTCAAATGTTGAATTACCTCTTCCTGATGCCGTCCCTGTAATTGTTTGGCCAGTTCGATCCGGTTAATCAATAAACTTTGCTTCAAAATAATATAGGGATCGCTAAAAAGAACCTTTGTTGACCTCTTAAAAGTCGCGCTAAGCTTCGAAATAGCTATATCTGCCTGATGATGTTCAACTTTATCAACAACTTCATCAAGAGATTTAGCGCTACGATCAAATTCTACAGGTATTCCTAACAGATCAGCAAAACCTGTAATTAAAACCACATCGACACCGGTTAGGACATTATTCTGGTCAATAAAATAAAATGGTGGCGTGTCTGTAGAGTACATAGCGACTCTCAACTTGCCTCTTTTGACAATAGCCTCAATTTCATTTACGGGCACACGTTCGTGCTCTTCTTTCATTTTGGCCATATCAAGCTGTAAATACTTGATTGACAACTGCTGAGCTTTCAGTAATCGCTGTTGAAACTTCAACATAGCCATTTTTACATCGGGTGAATTAGTCACCGCCCCGACATTAGCTAGCAATGAGGGGGCTGTGACAACGCCTAATAAACAAACAATAAGTATTATATTGATAATCTTGTGCATTTTAGTAATTTCGTATTAATTAATAGCTAGATTTAAAACATGACTAATAATTTATTGAGCCACCAACCCATACTTTTTGGGTATCGTACAGCCTGCCGGTGGTACCAACAATATTTGTACCATTGGTATCAGCGCTGAAATTAGCATATTTTGCATATACATTATAATGTTTAAAAAAGTCTTTACTGAGCATGAAATCTATTTCTCTACCAAAATGTTTTTTACTGGTATCGTCCGACCAATCGCGATAGAAACTAGTGAATTTAACGCCCACAATTTCCTTTTCTACACTGGCATACACATCACGATAACCTGCGTCAGGTGTTGTAGTGAATACATCCGCCCAACCACTAAATCTATGCAATAAACCTAAAGGGGTATCAAAGGTTTTATTGGTGCCTTTACCTCCCAATTGTTCCATCGCGCCTTTAACAGTAAATCCGTAAGCACTTAAACCACCAACAACATGGTAATAATCTGCATTATAAGGCGTACTGTAGCCATAATTAGTTTGATACGCATATTCAGATCTATAAACAAAACCTAACATATCATTGAGTTTGCGCGTGCCATCAAAACTGGCACCGTAAGTTTGATTGGACTGTTGCCTTAGTGTTAAATTAGGGTCTTTTTTATAATCTATTAAATAGCCATAACTGACTAACTTACCTACATTAGCAATATTGTAGCTAATATTGGCTACTGGTACTTCGATATTTTGTATGGTAGCGTCGGTATTTTGATCCCTATTGATATAGCCCATAGTAATAGCGGTGTTCGGCAAAGAGGTATTATTTATCATCAACGCATCATAAGTACGCTCCAGTTGTCGCCATGCGGCAGCACCGATAAAGCGTTCATTATCGAGTTGTATCCGTTGCCGACCTACTTTAGCTTCAGTTTTAGGTATGCCTTTATAACTTACCCATAATTGATTGAGTTCATTGCGTTGAGGGTCAGCAATTCTTTCATACTGAGTTTTGCCATTTAAACCCGTATTGTAACTATTAGAGCCTATATCCTGATTACCTTCAAATTCGGCAAAACCTTGCAGCCCTTGGAAGACAGGCGTTAAGTAACCCAGACGTAAGCGTGCTATCGACGCATTACCGGGTTGTAATTTTGGATTTACACTATCGAAATTTTCGTAACGATAGCGTAAATCAAATTTTATTTGTCCGTATTTAGCATCGTCTTGGCCAAATTTAAGAGCTTTTTCGACGGTGCTATTAACATCATCGGCCATAGACGTTGCAGTAAAGGTGACTGACAGCATGATTGCCGTCAGTTTTATTTTTTTTGTAAGCATATCTTTAGTTCTTGCTCTGGGCTTTGAAATATACTGATTGTACCGGATTATGGGGGGTTGCGTATTCTGATTAATTTGAACAGTGATTCTGGCCGAACTTGAACACCTAAAACCTAACGCATCGGTGGAAGTGAATTTTTACTCTAAGTGTTCAACTTGAGTCAAGGAATTCATTTTTTTCCGCATCGATTCTCCTTGTAAATTT
>CANNNV010000042.1 GCA_947506155.1 Methylococcaceae bacterium | reverse complement strand
TCAGGGCATGGTCGCGAAGGATTAGTAACATTCCCAATGATGCACTATCCATGTAATCTGCGTTTTGTAAATTCACTATGATACTTTGCATCGGCGGCGTAATTTCCTGCATCGCTTTTCGAAAAGCTAAATTGCAATCAAACTTAAATTCTCCCGAGATGTCGATAACGAACGTATTGGTGTCTTGTTTAAATTTGGAATTAATTGGCATGGTAGTGAGCTGTATCAATAAAATGGTGAGCGGTGTTGGTTGAGCCTTTATTTCTTGTTTGGCGTCAATTATCTTGGGTCTGCATAAAAAAGCGTGGCAATATACCGAAAGTTTGCACTTTGTTACCGATCAAAATCCTATGCGACTTTGGTACATAGCCTCTCCGAAAGTGCGTTGATAAACTTTGGAGAATGCTTAATACTCATAGTAAAACAATTGGTTGAATGAAGATACATGCTATCCATTAACGCCAATAGCAAATATGAGTTCACTATTGGCGTTATCGATATCGTTTAAATGTTTATTCTGAAATAATTTCTTGAGCCTTACGTGTTTCGGTTTTACCGATAGTCATTAAATCCCATATCAACAATATTAAGCCCGCAAAAGTCAACAAGCCAAAGAACCAGCGCCAAATCATAGCACTTTGGAAAGATGGATGGTTTTGCGCACTAAAATAACCTGCCCAGGTTGAACCTTCAACCGCACGTTCGATAAACGATTGCTCATAACCTGCGATTAACAGAGCGATAGTCATGCCAACGACACCGACATTCAACAAGCCCAAGGCCCATTTCCAGCGCCAGGCATTCTCACTTTGGCCACTCATCCACACGTTGCCACGCCAATGTTGGATCGCCAGATAGAAGAAAGCAATATTGATGGTTGCGTAAGCACCAAAAAACGCTAAATGACCATGCGATGCCGACCATTGGGTGCCGTGGGTGTACAGGTTGATTTGCGGTAGGGTATGCATAAAGCCCCATACACCAGCGCCAAAGAAGTTACCGAAGGCATGGGCAATTATCCAGGCAAGCGCCGGGTGATTGCCGTTTTTGAAGGCATGCGAGCCCGAGTCATAGACGGCATGAACAACCATTGCGACCAAGGGAATGGGTTCCAAGGCCGAAAAGAAACCGCCGATAGTGAACCAGTATTCCGGGGTACCTATCCAAAAATAATGGTGTCCTAAGCCTAAAATGCCGGAGCCGAACATTAACGCAACTTCGATATACAACCAAGTTTGCACGATTTTACGTTTCACGCCCAACAGCTTCATCAATGACCAAGCCATAATCACGCCTACTAATACTTCCCAAGTTGCTTCTACCCACAAATGGATAACCCACCACCACCAGTATTGATCGTGGGTGATGTTGGTCATGTAGAACATGCCCGCAACATATAAACCTGCGAGTGCGACCAAGTCCAGAGTTAATACTCCGGCGATACCTGACCATTGGCCTTTGCTAAAGGTGGCGACTACGTTGTAGAAAAATATCAACATCACGATAACAATCCCGATGTCTGCCCAACGCGGCGCTTCGATATATTCGCGACCTTCGTTGATTAACCATAAGCTGGAAGTTTTACCGGGGCCGATTTGCACCAGCAAATACACCAGTACTACTAAGGTGACGGCACCGGTCAACACCCAAAACGCAATATTGCCCAACTTTAAGCCGACAATCTCGGTTTTGCTTTCGTCTTCCAGCAGCCAGTAAACGCAGCCGATAAAGCCATACAACATCCAAACCACCATCGCATTAATATGTACCATGCGATTGACGTTGAAGTCTAAAATTTCGTAGAGAAAACCTGGATAAATAAACTGGGTTGCGGCTAACATGCCGAACAATATTTGCGCAAAAAACAAAATGACCGCCACGGTGAAGTATTTCACGGCCAGTTTTTGCCCGTCACTTAGATTGTTGCTGTCTAAATTCACCCATTGAGTAAACTCAGCCCAACGCGCTTGTGATCTGGTACAAATATTAATAGCGGAATGCATTACGCCATCTAATCCATTGGTACTCATGCTTATTGCTCCGCGTAAATGGTTTTAAAGTTATAAGGGAAGCCATTGGTGTCAATGCTGGACATCCATTTTAAAAAGGCGACTAAGCCTTTTGCTTCTTCCTCAGTAATATCTAAATTTGGCATTTTGCGATTGCTACCAAAAGTACGGGCATTTTTTTCTGGATCGACTAAGAATTTCACCATCGCGTCTTCGCGCAGCTGGGTAGACAGCCATCCTTGATCCAGCCAAGCTTTGGTTAAGTCCGGCGCAAAATAAGCGCCATTACCCAATAAGGTGTGGCAGTTCATACAGTTTTTGGCTTGCGAGGTTTTTTTACCTAAATCCACCAGTTGAAAAGCTTCTTCCTCGGTAAATTCTTTGCCAAATAGAAATTCATTTTCGCCGATCACTGGGATGGATTTATGTAATTGCGGCTGGTATTGATAATCGATTTTTTTATTAATCACCGAATAAGCAGGCACACGTTTGCTGCCCGCTTTGGTTTGGCTTAACGAATCAAAGGTCAAGACCACTAAGACGATAAACGAGCCAGCGGTGACCCAAATCGCCGTTTTTTTCCAAAACGTTTCGGAGGCCCAGAGAGGTTGGGGGGTGTCATTCATTAGGTTTCCTTGTTGTTGTTAAAGACGTTGGAGGATGGGTATGTACACATAAATGCCAGATGGCAATGGGGGCAAAGAAATAGCCAATAACCATTACCCAAGAAAGTATCAGCCAATGACCAGTGAAATTTGCATACTGGCTTATGAGCCCTACAGCAATAACCAATACGACATAAGCTGCATAAGCAAAAAATTTAATTTGCGGGTTTTGATTGACTTTAGACCAGGCAAATAACAATGCATAACTGGCCCCGGCCATAATAATCAGTGAAGAGGTAAAAAACGTGGCAAAGAAATCTTTTAGCGCGACAGGTTAAAGCATAATTTTCCAGAAAATTTGTGATATTTTTCAATCTGCTTTTACTTTTAAAGTAAATTGAAAATTTGGTATAACATCAGCCAAGGTGGCACCATCTAGTATTCCTAAATATGCATTTCCTGCAACCATCAATAGGTGCTTTAATCGGCAATCAGGCAACAACTTGCACGTTTGCAAATCTGGATTAAAGCATTCCACCCAGTAAAAGTGATTCTCCATATTGCGTACTACATCACCAACTCGAATTAATTCAGGCGCACGTCCAAGGGATAATCCTCCTCCTTTGCCTCGTGTTGTTTTAATAAAACCATTCCCACCTAATTGATGCACTATTTTGACCAAATGGTTGCGTGAAATACCATAAAAGTCGGCTATTTCCGAAATAGTTGCCTGCCCTTTCGGCAATACAGCTAAATATATCAATACCCTAAGTGCGTAATCGGTATAACTCGTTAATTGCATGTTCCTTGCCTAAAAAAATATTATATTATAAGTTGCATTAACAATACATCTTTTGTAAAAAATTGTATATACTTTGCAGCATTCCAAATTTTTATTGTGTTCTGAAATTTCATGAGTCTCAAAGTAAGCAGGAAATTTAGCGCCATCCAAATCATTAACACACGAGTAGATTAATATGATTAGTCTTGAAAATGTTACGCCCGGTCAACAATCTAAAGCACTTTGGTTAAGTACTGTTTCTTTTACATTATGTTTTGCGGTATGGACTATTTTTTCTATTATTGGAGTACAAATCCAAAAAGAGTTAGGACTGAGTGAAACCGAGTTTGGTCTACTGGTGGGTACACCTATTCTTACCGGTTCATTAATACGTCTAGCATTAGGTGTATGGACCGACCAATATGGTGGTCGTCCACTCTATTCAGCACTTATGCTTTCAGCCGCACTGGCAACGTTTTTACTGACGTTTGCCGATACTTACGTTATGTATTTAATTGCCGCATTAGGGGTTGGCGTTGCTGGTGGATCCTTTGCAGTAGGTATTGCTTATGTTTCACGTTGGTATCCTACTGGCAAGCAGGGAACAGCTCTGGGTATATTTGGTATGGGTAATGTCGGCGCGGCACTGACCAAATTTACGGCTCCCTTTATCATGGTAGCGTACGGTTGGAAAACAGTTGCGCTCATCTGGGCTTTAGTGATTGCTGCTATGGGTTTGATCTTCTGGTTTGTAGCAGACGATGATCCCGTGTTACGTGAGCGGCGTAATAACGGGGCAAAACCTACTCCGTTTCTTGATCAATTGACACCGCTAAAAGATATTCAAGTGTGGCGTTTTTCACTGTACTACTTTTTTGTCTTTGGTGGCTTTGTGGCCCTGGCACTGTGGTTGCCACGCTATATGATCGGAGCCTATGGTGTAGATATTAAAACTGCCGGCATGATCGGTGCCGCATATTCCATTCCAGGTAGTTTGTTCCGCGCTTTAGGCGGCTGGTTGTCTGACCGTATAGGTGCACGCTTATTGATGTACGCGACGTTTGTCATGTCAGCGCTTATTACCTTTATCCTCTCTTATCCACCCACAGATTATATCGTTCATGGAGTGCATGGTGATCTCCATTTTACTTTGGCAACCAGCCAAAGCAGCTTCATTGCCTTGATTTTTGTGTTGGGATTTTTCATGTCCTTGGGTAAAGCAGCGGTTTATAAACATATCGCTGTCTATTATCCTGAAAACGTTGGTGCGGTAGGCGGGGTCGTTGGCATGATTGGCGGTCTTGGTGGGTTCTTTTTGCCGCTGACCTTTGGAATGCTCAATGATGTTATCGGCATCTGGAGCAGCTGTTTTATGCTGATGTTTGTGGTATCCATGATTTCCTTAATCTGGATGCACTTTGCCATTGTGTTACGTGATCGGGATATTCTGCATAATTTACCCGATATTCGTAAATATCTACCGGAATTACCGCACCCGGCTCCGCGTTTATTGACTGAGTGGGAACCGGAGAATCCTCAATTCTGGGAAAAAACGGGTAAGCAAATCGCTAAACGTAATTTGTGGATCTCTATTCCATCACTGCTCCTCTCCTTCGCCGTTTGGATGGTATGGAGTGTAGTTGTCATCAATTTACCTAATGTCGGTTTTACCTATAACACTAATCAGTTATTCTGGTTGACCGCTTTGCCAGGTTTATCCGGGGCGACATTGCGGATTTTCTATTCCTTTATGGTCCCCATTTTTGGCGGTCGTAAATGGACCACCATCGCAACTGCTTCACTATTATTACCGTCACTATGGATAGGTTTTGCAGTACAAAATCCCCAAACACCCTTTCTTGTGATGCTGATCCTAGCCTTATTATGCGGTTTGGGTGGCGGAAACTTTGCATCGAGCATGGCGAATATCAGCTTTTTCTATCCACAAGCGCAAAAAGGTACGGCTCTAGGTTTAAATGCAGGGTTAGGCAACCTTGGGGTGAGCACGGTACAGTTTGTTGTTCCGTTGGTGATTGGTATGGCGGTGTATGGCTCTTTCGGTGGTGATCCGCAAATTTGGGTAAAAGCGGGCGTCACTAAAAATATCTGGCTACAAAATGCCGGTTTTATCTGGGTACCTTTTATTATCGCTACGGCTATTGCGGCATGGTTTGGAATGAATGATATCGCTTCTGCTAAAGCATCATTTAAAGACCAGTCGGTTATTTTCAAGCGCACCCACAACTGGCTGATGAGTTGGCTATATACCGGTACTTTTGGTTCTTTCATTGGTTATTCTGCGGGTCTACCGATGTTAATTAAAACCTTATTTCCTGATGTTAATCCAACCCAATATGCCTTTTTAGGTCCATTAGTCGGCGCTTTAATAAGACCTGTCGGTGGTTGGATGGCGGATAAGTTTGGCGGTGCACAGGTAACATTCTGGAATTTTATTATCATGATTGCTGCGGTGTTAGGGGTCTTACATTTTATGCCGGGTGACGGCAATTCTGGGGAGTTTTGGGGATTTTTAAGCATGTTTATGTTGTTGTTTATTACCACTGGCATAGGGAATGGTTCTACTTTCCGCATGATTCCGGTGATATTCATGACCGAACGTTTACGTGCGACAACAGACCAAGCGTCCGAAAGCATTGCACAAGCCAAGAAAGACGCTGCTAAAGAAGCAGCTGCAGTTCTGGGATTTAGTTCAGCTATTGCTGCTTACGGCGCATTCTTTATTCCAAAAAGTTATGGTACTGCGATTAGTTTGACGGGAAGACCGGATTCGGCGCTGTACTGTTTTATCGCTTTTTATGTGGTGTGTATTGCAGTTACGTGGTGGTTTTATGCACGTAAAAATGCCCCCATGCCTTGTTAAGCAGAAACTACTTACCCAAATTTTAAAACATAGGTAATACTCATGAGTCATTTTCTCGACCGTTTACTGTTTTTCAAGCAAAAAGTAGCTACATTTTCCGGTGATCACGGTATCGTCACCAATGAAGATCGAAGCTGGGAAGACAGTTATCGTCAACGCTGGCAACACGACAAAATTGTCCGTTCAACCCACGGTGTCAACTGTACCGGTTCATGTAGCTGGAAGATTTATGTCAAAAATGGTCTGGTGACCTGGGAAACGCAGCAAACTGATTACCCCCGGACTCGCCTTGACTTGCCCAATCATGAGCCACGCGGTTGTCCACGCGGGGCAAGTTATTCCTGGTATTTATACAGTGCCAACCGTTTGAAATATCCGATGATCCGTAGCCATTTACTTAAACTATGGCGTGCCGCCCGAACGACCTTAGCGCCTGTCGAAGCCTGGGAAGCAATAGTGGAAGACCCCGCTAAAGCCAGTGCTTATAAGAGCAAACGTGGATTAGGTGGTCTGGTACGCGCAAAATGGGAAGAAGTTAACGAAATTATTGCTGCTGCGAACGTGTATACCGCAAAGCACTATGGACCGGATCGTATCATCGGTTTTTCACCAATTCCTGCAATGTCGATGGTGTCCTACGCGGCGGGGAGTCGCTATCTTTCGCTGATTGGCGGCGTTAGTATGAGTTTCTATGACTGGTATTGCGATTTACCACCATCTTCACCCCAAACCTGGGGCGAACAAACTGATGTGCCGGAATCGGCCGATTGGTATAACGCAGGTTTTATCATGTTGTGGGGATCTAACGTACCACAAACTCGGACCCCAGACGCACATTTTATGACCGAAGCACGTTATCGGGGTGCCAAAATTGTAGTAGTCAGTCCAGATTATTCTGAAGCCAGCAAATTTGCGGATTTATGGGTACACCCCAAACAAGGCACGGATGCAGCGTTGGCGATGGCAATTGGTCACGTTATTCTGAAAGAATTTCATGTTGAACATCAAAGTGAATATTTTGATCGATATGTACGCGAAACTACCGATTTACCTAATTTAGTTCTGCTAAAGGCACAAGAGGGTTACTACGTGCAGGATCGCTTTCTACGTGCATCCGATTTTAGTGGGCAATTAGGGCAAGCTAATAATCCCGATTGGAAAACCGTTGCTTTCGATGAATTGAGTGAGCAAATTGTGTCACCTTGCGGTTCAATTGGCTTTCGTTGGGGAGAAAGCGGGTATTGGAATATTGAACAAAAAACTGCCGATAATAAGGATCTTAGATTACGTTTAAGCCTGATCGACAATAGAGATGATGTTGCTACCGTTGGCTTTCCTTATTTTGGCGGCTCAGAGCATCCGCATTTCACGCACTCTAAACATGACCCTATTCAACACCGCAACGTCCCCGTAAAAAAAATCACCTTAGCGGATGGTACTGAAGCATTAACCACCACAGTATTTGACTTATTAGTTGCCAATTACGGTATTGATCGTGGATTAGGTGGGGGTCATGTTGCCAGCTCATATGATCAGGACATTCCCTACACGCCAGCTTGGCAGGAAAAAATTACCGGTGTTTCGCGGCAGAATGTGATTGCGATTGCTCGTGAATTCGCAATTAATGCCGACAAAACCCAGGGTAAATCAATGGTGATTCTCGGTGCTGGTATCAATCATTGGTATCACATGGACATGAACTATCGTGGCATCATGAATTTATTAATGCTGTGCGGTTGTATCGGTCAATCGGGCGGCGGTTGGGCGCATTATGTTGGACAGGAAAAACTCCGTCCTCAAACGGGTTGGCAACCCTTAGCATTTGGTTTGGATTGGAAACGACCGCCCCGACAAATGAACAGTACTTCCTTTTTTTATAGTCATACCAGTCAATGGCGCTATGAAAAACTGCAAGTTAAGGAAATTTTGTCACCTTTGGTTGATCCCCAGGATTGGCAAGGGAGCTTGATAGATTTTAACGTGCGCAGTGAACGGATGGGTTGGCTGCCTTCGGCCCCCCAATTACAGACTAATCCACTGCAAATCACAAAAGCGGCAGAAGAAGCCGGCAAGAGCCCTGTGGATTATGTGGTCGAAGGCCTGAAAAACGGCGAGATAAAAATGTCTTGCGAAGATCCAGATCATCCACAAAATTTTCCACGCAATTTATTTGTTTGGCGTTCAAACTTATTAGGCTCGTCCGGTAAAGGACATGAATACTTTCTTAAGTATTTGCTCGGTACCCAACATGGTGTACTAGGTAAAGATTTGGGTGCTGAAGGCGGCGAAAAACCCACTGAAGTGACTTGGCATGAGACCGCAGCAGAAGGAAAATTAGATTTGCTGGTCACCTTGGATTTTAGATTGTCAACCACCTGTCTCTATTCCGATATAGTTTTACCTACCGCGACCTGGTATGAAAAAAACGATTTGAATACCTCGGATATGCATCCTTTTATCCATCCACTTTCTAAAGCTGTTGATCCCGCATGGGAATCGCGTTCCGATTGGGAAATTTATAAAGGCATCGCCAAAAAGTTTTCGGAGTTAACTGTTGGTCATTTGGGTATAGAAAAGGATATTGTTGCAATACCCACTTTACATGATACTGCAGGCGAATTAGCGCAAGCTATCGATGTGCGGGATTGGAAAAAAGGCGAATGCGAACCGATTCCTGGTAAAACCATGCCTAATCTAGTGGTGGTAGAACGCGATTATCCGAATATCTACAAAATGTATACCGCGCTCGGTCCATTGATGAGCAAGGTCGGCAATGGAGGTAAAGGAATTTCCTGGAACACCGAGACCGAAGTGCAGCAGTTGGGCGAATTAAACCGTTTAGTGACTGAAGAAGGTGTTAGTAAAGGCTTGCCACGCATCGAGTCGGATATCGATGCCGCAGAAACCATTTTAATGCTGGCACCTGAAACTAACGGACATGTGGCGGTAAAAGCCTGGGGCGCATTGAGTAAAATCACTGGGCTGGATCACACGCATTTGGCGCTGCCGCGCGAAGACGACAAAATTCGTTTCCGAGATGTGCAAGCACAACCCCGTAAGATTATTTCGTCTCCTACTTGGAGTGGCTTGGAATCGGAGCATGTCTGTTATAGCGCGGGCTATACCAATGTCCATGAATCTATCCCGTGGCGTACCTTGACCGGACGCCAGCAGTTCTATCAGGATCACACCTGGATGCGCGCGTTTGGCGAAAATCTCTGCGTCTATAAACCGCCGGTCGATATGCGCTCAATAACGCCGATACTTGGCGAGAAACCAAACGGCAACAAGGAACTGGTATTGAATTTCATCACCCCGCATCAAAAATGGGGCATTCACAGTACTTATACTGACAATTTATTAATGCTCACCTTATCCCGTGGTGGACCGATTGTATGGCTTAGCGAGATTGATGCCTCCAAAGTGGGTATCCAGGATAACGATTGGATTGAATCATTTAATGTTAATGGTGCTTTAGTTGCCAGAGCTGTGGTAAGTCAGCGAGTGCCAGAAGGTCTGTGCATGATGTATCACGCTCAGGAAAAAATTGTGAACACCCCAGGAGCCGAAACCACCGGCAAACGTGGCGGTATTCATAATTCTGTCACTCGTGCGACATTGAAACCCACCCATATGATCGGTGGCTATGCACAACAAAGCTATGGTTTTAACTACTACGGCACCGTAGGTTCTAATCGGGACGAATTCATCATTATTCGTAAAATGAATAAAGTAGATTGGCTGGATGAACCCGCTACAGAACCAAACTCACAGGAGCAAGTATCATGAATGATGCATCAATAAACCATTCTAATCCGACTCAAAAGCCGAAACGTAATATTCGTGCACAAATCGGCATGGTGCTTAATTTAGATAAATGTATCGGTTGTCATACCTGTTCTGTGACCTGTAAAAATGTCTGGACATCGCGTGAAGGTGTTGAGTATGCGTGGTTTAACAATGTGGAAAGTAAGCCCGGTGTCGGTTTTCCTCAGCAATGGGAAAATCAGCAGAAATGGAAGGGTGGATGGGTGCGTAAAACAGATGGCAGCTTAGAACCTCGACAAGGTGGCAAGTTAAAAAGCTTGGGTAATATTTTTGCAAATCCTGATTTACCCGAAATAGACGATTACTATGAACCCTTCAATTTTGATTACCAGCATTTGCATAATGCCGTAGAAATGAAAACCCCACCGACGGCAAAGCCGTATTCGGTGATCACCGGTCAACCTATGGAAAAAATTGTTGCCGGACCCAATTGGGAAGACGACATTGGGGTAGAGTTTGCCAGTCGTGCACGCGATGTTAATTTCGAGCAAATCCAAAAAGACTTATATGGTGAATTTGAAAATACCTTCATGATGTATTTGCCGCGTTTGTGCGAGCACTGTCTTAATCCAACCTGTGTGGCAGCCTGTCCATCCGGTTCGATCTACAAACGAGAAGAAGACGGAATTGTCCTGATTGACCAAGACAAATGTCGTGGCTGGCGTATGTGTGTATCGGCGTGCCCGTATAAAAAAATCTATTACAACTGGGAAAGTGGTAAATCGGAAAAGTGCGTATTTTGCTATCCACGTATCGAGGCGGGTGAGCCTACTGTATGTTCCGAAACTTGTGTCGGACGTATTCGCTATTTAGGTGTTTTATTATACGACGCAGACAAAATCGAAGCCGCAGCTAGCACAGAGTCTGAGCAGGGTTTATATCAAGCTCAGTTAGACATGTTTCTCGATCCATACGATCCGGACGTTATTGCAGAAGCACGGGAGGCAGGAATTCCAGAGTCTTGGGTAACAGCGGCACAAGCATCACCGGTGTATAAAATGGCGATGGACTGGAAAGTGGCTTTCCCATTGCATCCTGAATTTCGTACGTTACCCATGGTGTGGTACGTGCCACCCTTGTCCCCGATTCAAACTGCTGCGGAAAATGCACAAATAGGAATGGAAGGCGATATTCCCGATGTCCACTCGTTACGAATTCCTGTGCGTTATTTGGCGAATTTATTGACTGCGGGTAAAGAAGAACCGATAGAACTCGCTTTACGCCGCATGTTCGCGATGCGTGCTTATATGCGTAGTAAAACAGTAGACAACCAAGATAATACTGACGTGTTAGCCCAAGTGGATCTTTCGCAAGCACAGGTTGAAGAAATGTACCGCTATATGGCATTGGCAGATTATGAAGATCGCTTTGTTATTCCCACCAGTCATCGTGAATATGCCAGTTCGACGTTTGATGCTTACTCGGAAAAATCGGGTTGCGGATTTAGCTTTGGCAGTGGTTGTTCAACCGGTAATACCCCTAATCTATTTGGCGGGAGTAAAGCGACCGAGCGACGCGGACAGGCGATTAAAATTCCAGTTGTCGCGGAATCTAACTAAGGGGGAATGATGCAGATTTTTAAAGTGTTGTCCGTCTTACTCAACTACCCAGAAGCCGAAATGCTTTTGGTGCTGGATGAGATGCTTGCCATTATTGAACAGGAAAATATGCTAAACGGGGCAGACAAGCAAACACTGTCTGTGTTGTTGAATAGTTTCCGTCATACCGATTTACTGGAAAGCCAAGAAAACTACGTTGCGTTGTTTGACCGCGGGCGTTTCCTTTCCCTGCATATTTTTGAGCATGTGCATGGTGAGTCTCGCGAACGTGGGCAAGCCATGGTCAATCTCCTGCAACTGTATGAAACGCATGGTTTTGAAATTAATACACAAGAGTTGCCAGATTTTATCCCGTTATTTCTGGAATTCCTTTCCCAGCTAAACATAGATGAAGCAAAGTCTTTGCTGCAGGATGCTATGCCAGTATTAGCATTGCTTGGCGCTCGGTTGGATGAGCGTGGCAGCCACTATGCCGCTATTTTTCACGCTTTGAGCAATTCTGTCGGCAAGCCAGAAGATCTAGAGCAAATTCGTCAGCAAGTCAGTATCGAAGGTGAAGATGAAACTTTGGTCAATTTGGATGCCATTTGGGAAGAAGAAATGGTCAGTTTCATGGCAAGTAGCACTCGTTGCCAAACACCGTCATCTGAAATCAACCCTATTACTATCCTGCCACGCGAACAAATAATTGCGTCGAGTTCTACCAAAGGAGTTTCGTTGTGAGTTATCTAAATACCTTATTATTTGGCTACTACCCTTATATTGCTATCAGTGTATTTTTTATTGCTAGTTTAGTGCGCTATGACAAAGATCAGTACACTTGGCGCACGGGCTCCAGTCAATTATTGCGTGCGAAAGAGTTGCGCGAAGGCAGTAACTGGTTTCATATCGGCATTTTGCTGTTATTTATCGGGCATTTTGTCGGCTTATTAACGCCGCCCGAGATTTATCACAACTTAGGCCTGTCCACCTCTGCAAAGCAAATACTCGCGGTAGTTGCTGGTGGAGTTTTCGGTGGTATCTGTCTCAAAGGAATTGTCATTCTAATACGGCGCCGTTTAACCGATGCTAGGGTGCGCGCGACCAGTAGCCGCATGGACATATTCATTTTATTGCTGATCGCAGCTCAACTTGCACTTGGCTTACTGACCTTACCGATTTCTCTCTATCACTATGACGGTGCCAATATGCTGTTACTCTCCGAATGGGCGCAACGCATAGTCACCTTTAGAAGTGGCGCCGCAGAGCAAATTAGTGATATTGGTTTTATTTTTAAATGCCATTTGTTTTTAGGACAAACCTTGTTTTTAGTGTTTCCGTTTAGCCGTTTGGTCCATGTTTGGAGTGTGCCATTAGGTTATTTTACCCGCCCTTATCAAATCGTACGTCAACGTTAAATAACAATAAACGTGCCGAAATGGCATCATTTAGAGATAGCATCATGAACCATTTTGGCAAAATACTACTCGTTTCATTCTTAATCACAGGCTGTTCCGATGATACTAAACATCAAGAATTGCAGGCCAATTATCAAGCAATGCAGGCTGAATTAGCCAAACTGCAGAAAATATTGCTTAAGCAAGAGCCTTCACAACATACTGAATCCGGCATGGTACATTCTATGGCAACGCCTAACACAATGGGTCATCCAGTGAGGCTAGATACGCCAGAAATTGGGCGTCGTGCTGATGATTTACCGGGACCACTGAATCGAGCGCAGGAGCAAGTGGTCAGCGTTGAACTTTATACCGATGAATTAGTTGCTGAAATCATGCCGGGTGTGACTTATCAGTACTGGACATATAACGGACAAGTCCCAGGACCCTTTATACGCGCGCGCGTAGGCGATCAGGTAGAAATTCATTTACGACACGGTAAAGCCAATGTCGCACATGCAGAGCATAGTGAACATACTTCCAGTCAACATGCTGCTGCGGGACATTCAGCGCATTCTATCGATTTACACGCGGTCATTGGCCCAGGAGGTGGGGCTCCTTTAATGCAAGTGGGACAGGGAGAAGAAAAACGCTTCCGATTTAAAGCCACTCATCCTGGTATTTATGTTTATCACTGTGCGAGTCCACATATTCCTACGCATATTGCTAACGGCATGTATGGCATGATTTTAGTAGAGCCTGCAGAGGGGTTAGCTAAAGCAGACCGTGAATTTTATGTTATGCAAGGTGATTTTTATACAGCAGGAAAATTTGGTATTCAAGGCTTTCAGACTTTTAGTCAAGAAAAGCTGCTAGCAGAAAGACCGGAATACTTTTTGTTTAATGGGCGTGTTAATTCCATAAGCGGTGAACGGGCACTTAAAGCCAAAGTAGGTGAAAAAATCAGAATCTTCGTGGGGGTTGGATCACACATTGCTTCTAATTTTCACATTATTGGAGCCATCTTTGACAATTTATACCCTGATGGAGCAATCTTGAATCCCCCCTTAAAGAATGTTCAAACAACAACAATTGCTCCAGGCTCGGCTGTAATGATTGAATTTACGGCTAGGACGCCCGGTAAGTATTTACTAGTAGATCATAGTCTGACACGTGCCATTGATAAAGGCGCATTGGCGGAATTGATTATTTCAGGCACCTAAAACCAGTGAATATTGATAAATAAACCCTCTCTCACTGGATATGCACCCAATGTATAAACAGAGTGCACGAACAATACTTATTAATATAGCCAATAGAAACCAAGAAGATGCATATCAACAATATTAATCAAAAAATCGATAGTTCCAAGGCAAATCAATCAACATACAATTATTTTAGAGTGTTTTGTTTTGCAATGTTGCTTGGCACAAGTACTTCAAGTATTGCATCAGAGATCGATAAAAGCATTGAAAAGGTGCTTAGATTTGGACAAGACGAGGCGCGTTATGGGCAAGTTAAGTTAGATCTGAATTATCGCTGGGAAAATGTCAATCAGTATTCAGGTCCACAACATACAGCCAATGCGAACACTGCTCGTTTGCATTTAGGTTATCTGTCCCCTAAATTTCATAGCTTACAAGGCTATGTTGAATATGAAGGCAATCTTGCCATGCAAGAAGATTTCAATAGTACACGTAATGGCAATAGCCGTTATTCCACTATTGCTGATCCAGAAAAAAGTGAACTTAACCAGTTATGGCTAAGTTATGATGGAGTTCCAGATACAGTTATCAAGGGAGGAAGACAACGAATCAAATTGGATGATGATCGATTTATAGGTAATGTTGGCTGGCGACAAATGGAAACAACGTTTGATTCAGTACTGATCACGCATACTAATATGCAATTACCTGGGTTAGCCATTAATGCAGGGTATATTGGCAATGTGCAAACTTTTACTGCGACCACTGAGAATATTAATGCGCCAATTCTAAATATTAATTACAAGATGCGCGGCTATGGTAATGCAATTGGTTACGGTTATTGGTTGGATTATACTGAAAAAGAAAATTATGAAAAATCAAATCAAACCTATGGTCTTCGTTTTACAAATGCTCAAAAGCCAGGTGATCCAATTAAATTAAGCGATCATTTTGGTTTAGTGTACACGGCAGAATGGAGTTATCAACAAGATTATGGGCATGGTGCGACAAAGTATCAAGCTGATCGGTATAACGTAATGGGTGGATTTACCGCTTATAACTTTACGTTCCAGGGTGCAATGGAGCAGTTAAACGGGACTGGCATAAATAAAACCTTTGATACCCCATTAGGAACCAATCATGCATTCCAAGGGTGGGCTGATTTATTTCTGGTCACCCCTAAAGATGGTATACGTGATATTTTTGGCACGGTTATTGGTTCTTTTATGGAGGGTAATTTAATTGGAACTGCTGTTTACCATGAATATTATGATGACACTGGCGCTATTCATTACGGCAGAGAAATAGACGCCCAAGTCTTACAAAAAATTGGGAAGCATTACAGCTTGTTGGCCAAATATGCTTATTACAACGCAGATCAATTTGGCACGGATACTCAAAAAATCTGGTTACAAGGGAATGTTAGTTATTAACTGATGCTACGCAGCCATGTTGGATAATCAATAAGTTAATAATTTTAAATTCACTGTGGTCATTGATTATGGTTCGACGAGTTGCTCACCACACAAACGGCTTAACCTTGATCTGTCCCGTCTAGCGGGTAACCATCTTCTGGATGCCTGCGAACATCAGTTAATTAACGGCTCTATAATAGTTCAGCATTCTTCAATCCACGAGCATATTGACCTGCTCAACGCTATTTTACATAAAATTGTCACTATTATCGTGCAGGTAAAACCTGCTCAGTTCTAATATTGCTTATATTTGAATACTAAATGAATGATTTCCTGAGTAATTTTAAATTAAAGTCCAAGTTTATATTGTTAGGCTTAGCGGGTTTACTTCCTGTTTTTGTTGCCATAATTTTACTTAGCGGACACTTTCAACTTGCTACCGCGCATTGGTTATTTCTCGGCGTGACTAATTTAGGGTGGATATCGCTCTTGATCAGCTTTTATACCTCGCTAAAAACATTATTCAAAAAATTATTACACGCTCAAGCGAATTTGGCGCAAGGCGATCTCAGTATGCGCATTGAAAGCTCAGGGCAAGACGAGTTTGCATTGGTTATGAGTGGATTTAATGATATGTCCAGAGCAATTGAGCGTCGCATCACCAGTGTCCAATCGTCCATCAAAGAAGTCACCTATGCCGCAGATCAACTTAATACTGGGGCTAGTAATGTGGCAGATGCGATTGATCAGCAGCGTAAAAATACCACGCTGATCGCAGCCGCAATTGAACAAATGTCTGCCAGCATTCTTAATGTTGCTCAGCAATGTCGAGTGGCTGAAGTAAGCTCTTCAACGACTCAGCAACTTTCCACGAATGGTCATCATTCAGTTAAACTGTTCATTTCAGATTTGGAAAAATTGTTTCAAGAAATTATTGACTTGACCCAGTTGATGCAGAATCTTGAGCATCATTCTCAACAAGTTTCGAGTATTTCTGAGGTCATTAAAAATATTTCCGATCAAACCAATTTACTGGCATTAAATGCAGCAATTGAAGCTGCCAGAGCCGGGGACTATGGGCGAGGTTTCGCGGTGGTTGCAGATGAAGTGCGGACCCTTGCCACACGTGTTCGGAATTCTGCCGAAGAAATTACGGCTACCACCAAGATGGTGAAAGAACAAATTCATTTAGCAGCACAATCGATTTCTAACACACAAATCAAAACAGAGGAGGGTATTAACAAGGCTCTGGAGGTAGAAGGGTCGTTAAGGGAGATAGAGCAATATGCCAGTCAAACGCTGGATAATATTTCGGTCATCGTCAACACGACTGAACAACAAAGTAAAGTAAGTATTGAAATAGGTCGAAACATAGAAACCATTACTCAGCACGTTGAAGACAACGGCAAAGCAGCGCAAGAGTCTGCTTCTATTGCACGACATTTAGCAAAGTTATCGCAAGTTGTTGTGCATTGATAGATGTTAATGTTGATATGATCGATAATCAGATTGTTTTTTTGTGTTCCATGGCTATGGTGATCAGTGAATTGGCTATCGTACAATTTCTAACGCTTTCGGCATGGCGTCAGAATTTGAATGCGCAATTACATAGTATGGCCATTAACAACGTCTTAAAGAAGCTTTTGACTGAAATTCAACAGCATCGAGGAATGGTCAGTGCTTATTTAAGTGGCGATAAGACTTTTAGTCACAAAATTTCTCAGCTCCAGATCACGATCAATAAGCGCATACCCGAAATTATTGATTTACTCCAACATTCATCGCAAGATCAACATAGTCAAGAGTTCGTTTTGATTAATCAATCTTGGTCTAAACTTCATCCGCTCGTTCTAAACCACCTGAGTAAGCAGGAAAGCTTTGAACAACATTGTGCCTTGATTGTGAATATTTTGAATTTAATACGCGATATTTCAGAAAAAAGTCAATTACATCAATATGGCATATGCCCATATAGTGTTGTTGAGATTTTGTGGCACCTTTTGCTTGATGCCTCTGAAGCGGTAGGCCAAGCTCGCGCTATTGGCTCAGGAGTTGCTGCTGCAGGTTGTTGTCAGGTGATTGAACGAATTAAATTAGGTTTTTTGGTTACCCGCATTCGAGATGCGATGAAACGAGCCGACACTGGAATCGATAATGCTCAGATTGACGTCATTACCAGCGATTTTCGTAATAAAGGCCGTCGAATATTGCATACCAACATCGAAGATTTTATTCGTCTTATTGAACATAAATTACTACTCCCAGATAAACCCCAGGTAGATTCTACGAGTTATTTTAATCAGGCAACCGAAACCTTGACTGAGATATTCGAGCTTTTTGATAATGGGGAGGCATCAACTAGGCAGTGCTTACAACAGAGAATTTCAACAATTAGTAAAAAAAGAACCCACTACCTAATTGTTAACCTAGGGGTATTAATTTTCATGACATTTTTGATTTGGAATAATACTCAATAATATCTTTGGCTCATGAGGTGATTTGTGTGACGCCCTACATAATCCGCAAAAATTTCAGAGTGCATTTTTTTATAATGAGCGTCCATTCATGGATAGCTATGTATTGCTGTATTAAACACTACTTCAGGGTAGCACTCTGGTGGAATGATTGCTGATATTACCATCTCACCCAAAATGGTATTTTGAGAACCCCATAATCCCTAATTGCGCAGCTATGGATTATGCGCGACATAAGTTGCTTCCTATACTTTATTCTGGCAATTGCAGATGCGCCACTACAAATTCAGGCTGCTTACATTTCTTATTTACATGTAAAAGGAAAATATGGGGTAGATGAGTCAGGGTGACCGTGAGGATTCGTGCAATTTTGGGAAATAGCAAAAATGCCTAGGTGATATGCTTTCTATAGCCCTTCATCACAAAGTGCTTTAGCGGTATTTTCAAAAAGAGGTATGTCGGAAAACCTATATTTTCTGACAAATACCGCCAGCATTGGCCCTTCAGAGGATGTCATCTCTTAACCGGATTTTTCGTTTCATTGTTCCCTAAACTCCAAATTCAACACGTTAAAAAAGTTGAGCATGGCGTAAATAATACTTAAGTTGGAGTTAGTCATGAAAATTCTTCAATTATTATTGAAGCACTATGGATTCATTGTTTTTAGTTTTTGTATCTTACTGCTCATTCAGCCGGTTTATGCGATAGAAATATTACCGACAATTACGATAAGTGCCCCTCGGACATCGCTTGCACAACTCCTAAATACCCAATTATTGGAAGAAAAGGATCTCAATATCGCGCATGAACGCAGCATTCCTGATGTCCTTCAGGGCTTACCCGGATTAAGTATGACTAAAATGGGCGGCTATGGGCAACAGACTGCATTGCTTCTACGGGGCGTTGGCGGGCAGGGTCTGGTCACCTTGGACGACATTCCCCTTCTGGCATCGATACCCGGTTTACAAAACTTAGATACTTTGCCCACCGAAGCGCTTAAATCTGCAGAAATTGAACGCGGTCCCGGCGCTGCCTATCGTCCGTTTCAGGCCTTAGGTGGCGCAATACGACTCTACACACTGGATAAACAAGAATCAGGTGCTAAGCTTTCGGTAGAAGGTGGCAGTTTTGGAATTCTTAGAGAAACCTTGCAAGGCGGGGTCTCCGGTGCCCCAGGTCGAATAACGCTTACCTTAAGTCATGGCGATGCTTTTGACGGTACTCATTTTGCATCGGCAGCTAACAACCCTGAGCGTGAACCCTTCCGTTTTACGCAAGGCGTCATGCGTTTTTCAACGGATGTCAGTAAACGCGTTTTGTGGCAAGGTTCGCTTTTATACC
>CANNNV010000041.1 GCA_947506155.1 Methylococcaceae bacterium | reverse complement strand
TGACGAAAAGAACCTTCGGGGCTTTACCTTTCCCCAGCGTGATCCGATCCTTTACAAGCTGCGAACTAAGGAAGCATTCGCTGGTAAGTCTTAACGACCCGTTGTAATCGTAGTGCCTAAGCACTTAGTCTGGTCAACCTAGCTTTTGCAAGCTCCGTCCTTCAGGGCGGGGTGATTGACTTGGTTTCGTAACGCATTACGCTGGAATTACTGATTCAGTATGGGCAAATTATTCCAGTCAATGTGGGCGACCATGATCCGATTCACTAATCTTAAGACCAGTTATAGTTTGATATTTAATGAATGCAATTTCCGATATAAATGGGTACGCTCCATGCCCACTGCGGCTGACAACTTTGCAACACTGCCACCGGTGCGCTCAAAATGATATTCCAGATAGGCTTTCTCGAAATGATCCCTGGCTTCTTTTAACGGCAAATTAAAAAATTCAGGCACCGACAGCGACATCGCCAAATCCCCAAGTTCCGAACCCAGTGCGGCTTTTACTTCATCTTGTTCTATGTCTTCACCGGCGCCCAGTATCATTAAGCGCTGTACCAGATTCTTTAATTCACGCACGTTGCCGCGCCAGCTATAATTACGCAAGAAATTTTGCGCAGCCATCGAAAATTTCCGAAAAGGCAATCTATCTTGGGTAACAAAATAATCTACATAAAAATTCAGCAAGGCTGGAACATCTTCACTGTGCGCCCTTAACGGTTGAATATCCAGCGAGACTTCATTGAGCAAATAATACAGATCTTGCCGGAAGCGCCCGGCCTTGACCTCCTCATCCAGCGCAATTCGGGTTGACGTCACCACCCTGACATCGACACGAACCGCCTCGCCGCCGCCTACGCGGAGGAAAGAGCTGGACTCCAGTGCACCCAGCAGCCTTAACTGGGTTTCCTTATCCATGCCGCCGATTTCCCCCAAAAATAGCGTACCCTTGTGCGCACGTTCCAGCAAACCCGGATAAATCCTGCCGGAGTCCTCTTTACCGAAAAACTCTACTGCCGAATTTTCCGGGTAAATGCTACCAACGGCCACATCGACAAAAGGGCCGTCCCGATGCGCACTATTATTGTGTAGATACCGGGCATACATTTCCTTGCCGACACCGGCTTCCCCGACAAATAATACTCGCGCATCATGCTGGGCCAGACGTTTTAATTGATCCTTGAGTCTCGCAACCGTCGCACTTTTACCCACCGGCTCAATATCATGCTGTTTAATTCCCGCATTTTCCAGTTGTAAATTGCTCGCTTCCAGCGCCCTTTCCACGATTAATAGCAGTTTTGCCAACGACAACGGCTTTTCGAGAAAATCATAAGCGCCCAAACGAGTTGCCTCAACTGCCGCTTCAACTGAGCCGTGTCCTGACATCATCACCACTGGACAAAGCAGAGTTTCTTCTGCAACCCACTCTTTCAACAAAGTAATGCCATCCATATCCGGCATCCAAATATCCAGCAGGATCAAATCAGGCGCCTGAGATTTTTTTAATTCTTTAGCGGCACAAGCATTCTCAGCCGTAGCCACTTGATAGCCTTCATCTTCAAGAATTTCACAGACCAGCCGGCGAATGTCCGGCTCATCATCGACAACTAATATGCGTGGTATGTGTGCATTCATATTTTTACGGTACCTCAAAAATTACACGCCGGAAGCTGAATAATAAATCCAGCTCCCGCTTTTCGGCTGGTGTCGATCCAAATCGCACCCCCATGTTCTTCAATTATTTTTTTGACTATCGCCAGGCCCAATCCGGTACCCTTGGCTTTGGTAGTCACGTAGGGTTCAAAGATCTGCTCAATTTGCTCATCTTTAATGCCGGGTCCGTCATCATAAAGCGCTATTTCGATAAAATCGGTATTATTTTTTTGCACTCGGCGTAAGTTTATTTCTACCAAACCTTGACCATCGATGGCTTCTAGCGCATTTTTTATTAGATTATGCAGCACCTGCCTGATACTGACCGGGTCGCCTTTAATCATCAACAAACCCGTATCATAATCGATTTTAAATTTAATTCCTGACTTCAAGGCGTACAGCGCCAAGACTTCCTGAACCAACACCGGCAAATCAATATCTACCGTTTGCTTTTTGGATGGTTTGGCATATTCCGAAAAATCATCGACCATTTCTTTCATCGCTTCAACCTGCTGCACGATCGTGGTAGTCGAACGCTGCAACATATCAGCATCAGCAGGGGCTAACTTATCGGCCAGTTTATGTTGCAATCGCTCTGCGGACAACTGTATTGGTGTTAATGGATTCTTGATTTCATGCGCCAGTCTTCTAGCCACCTCGCCCCAAGCGGCATTTTTTTGCGCCTGTATCAAATCGGTCACGTCATCAAAAACCACCACCGCCCCAACTCTAAAACCTTCTTGGGAGTACAACGGCGTCCCTCTGCACAATAATTCCTGCCTGCCATTAGAGCCTAAAAAGGCAATCCGCTGCTGCCATATATCATCGGCCTGCTCCAATAAGCGCTGAATTGACTTTAGCGGCTCGGCCAGTTCGGAATAGCTTTGAATCAGCTCCAACATAGTGCGTCCGACGAACTGGTTTACCGGAATATGAAAAATCCGATAAGCTGCCTGGTTCGCCGTGCGTATCTTATACTCGGCATTAAAACTGATCACCCCGGCCGTTAAATTTGCCAGTATCGTTTCCAGATAAGCTCGTTGATTTTCTACCTCGATACCGGCTAGTCGGGTTGCATCACTGGCTCTAGCAATACGATGTGTCATCTCATTAAAGGATTCTACCAAAAAGCCCAGGTCATCCTGCGCAATAACCGGCAAGTCCTGGTCATAATACCCTGAAGCCACCGCCTGCGTACCCTTGACTAGCGCTTTTACCGGGGCAACAATATTACGGATACTGACAAAAGCCACCCAGATTGCAGCCAGTAAACTCATCAATAAAACCAGCGATAAGGTTAAAGAAAAACTCAACTTTAGGGAGTTTCTTAAAAAGTGCATTTCCTGATAACGCACAAAAGCAAACTCCACTGAGTCGGCCAAGTCAGCGATACGTACCGGCACTGGATATAACGCCTGTAAATACTGAGGTTCTGTGCCATAAACGGTAACGATGCTTCTGATCATCAGTTCATTTTCACGCACCGGTGCCAACGCGACATACTCTGAATTTTGCCGTAATTGTAACCAAACCTGTTCGTCTGGCAAACTCGGTAAAATATCGCCGGGATTGTTGCTGCTGGATGCAATAATTCTACCCTGCCGGGAAAACAAGGTCAGCTCAGAAGCTCCAGATAGCTCGCGCAGATTTTCCATCTCCAGTGTCGCCTGGGATGCCGACTCATTCTTCAAGGTTTCAGTTAATTGCTGGGTTTTCTTCAAATGCCAGCGCATCCGCTGATCCAGGGAGGACTGACTGAGTTCCAGCGCATCTTCCATAGCACGATCTATTTCGACATTAAACCAGCTATCGATACCTTGATGTAAAAATTGCATCGAAAAATAAAATACAATAGCCGCAGGCGCCAGAGCCAGAACCACAAACAGCGATACCATTCGTGTAGTTAATCGTGATCCGGCTTCGCGTTTTTTTAACTGACGCGCCAGGGAATAAATATTGGCGCCAACTAATCCGAGCAACACTACAGAACCCAGCGCATTGATCAATAGCAGCCAGGAATACATCGCGCTTAACTCTGAGGATTCCTGGGTTGCAGAGCTCATCATCTGCAACAACAGTAAAATCAAGCCAAACAGGATGACTATAGACAAACTGATCGGAGGTTTTATTGTATTAAAGGCCATAAGGTCCAGTCACTGGATAAATACCATTGCCTGTTAGTGTAAGCAACTGGGCGCAGCGGCAACGGCAAGGCATCACGATCCAGAGTTACTTTAATGCCGACCGCATAATGCTGGCCTGACACAATAAAGCGCTTGTCCATTAAGTCAAAATCACGCAATGTTGACATTAAGGCAAGCGCCGCAGACAGCGTAGAAAAATTATATAGCTCGCCATTGCCTTCATGTCTAACCCGGTACATATTCAGTAAGGCATGATACTGAATGCGATAACGAATAGCCGTATTTGCTAACGTTTTATCCCAAAAATACTCGCGATGCTGCAAGGTCTTGATATGAATATCCCAAAACAAAGGCACGCCGTTTTGCAGTGCCTCCTTGGCTTTCGCACTGAGCCGATACTCCATATCCGCAGACAACATATAGTGATTGTTTTGCAAACGTATCTCGGTGTTTTTTACCACGACCCCAGGCTTGTCCTGGCCGAAGGATTCAGCCTGGCTTAAAGCAGGCAACAGGCAGGCCAAAACACAATACAAGACAAAGTGCAGCAGCGATTTATACTTTGCGGATGCGCGCATAATAAAACCCATCCATGGCCGATTCGCCAGTCAGTATCTGCTGCCCACAAATACCGGCAACGCCCCAGTCTGCGTTCCCCAGGCTTAATTCAACCGCATCAGAATGTTCAGCCAGGAAGGCTTGAATCTGCTGTTCATTTTCTTGCTTTAAAATAGAACAGGTTGCATAAATCAGGACTCCGCCAGGTACTAATAATGGCCAGACAGCAGCCAGGATAGTTTTTTGCAAGCTCTGCAACTGTGCTATATCTTCAGCTCTGCGTAATAGCTTGATATCAGGGTGACGACGGATAACTCCCAGTGCTGAACACGGAGCATCCAGTAAGATCCGGTCAAAAAGTCTGCCATCCCACCAGTCAGAAGGCTTGGCCCCATCGCCCACTACTAGCGTGGCGTGCAAGCCCAAACGTTGCAAATTCTCGCTGACTCGCAGCATTCTGGCCTCATCTATATCAACGGCGACCAGTTCTTTAAGTTGCGGCTGGCTTTCGAGGATATGCGCGGTTTTACCACCTGGCGCTGCGCATACATCCAGCACCCGTTGACCGGGTTGCACATCTAGCAAGCCTGCCGCTAATTGCGCGGCGGTATCCTGGACGGAGGCCAGTCCCTGGGCAAAGCCGGGCAATAGCTCTACCGGCACCGGTTTATCGAGCCTTAGTGCGGAAGGGCAAAAACTGACAGTTTCTGCCGCTATGTTCTGGTTGAGCAATAATTGCAAATAATGCTCGCGGTTGGTTTTGGCCAAATTGACTCGCAACACCATAGGCGGTTGCTGGTTGTTTTCCAGTAGTATGTTAGGAGCTTGCTCAGGCCAGTCTTGTTCAAGCTGTTTGATTAGCCAATCCGGATGACTTAGCGCTGCGACCTGAAATCTATCGGCTTTACGTTCCAGACCCTCCTGTTCTCGCAGATAGGTTCTGAGTACGGCATTGATCAGTGACTTGGCCCACGGCTTTTTGCCTGTCGCCAACACGGTTTCCGACACCGCCGCATGGGCTTTTACCCGCATGAAGTTAAGCTGGTACAAGCCTACCAGGGCCAATGCTTTAACCTCGGCATCTTTCAGCGGTTTTTCCACTAATTGAGTTAAAATAAAGTCCAGCCGGTGATATTGTCTGCAAACGCCGTAACATAGCGCCTGAATGAACGCTCTATCTTTGACTGATTCTATGCCCACAAAAGCATGGTCCAGAGCGGCAGTTAAAGACTGCCCGTCTTGCAAAACTCGGGTTACCACTCGAGCTGCAACTAATCGTGTATTCAACCGAGTTTTACTCCGTCAACATCGTGAGCGCTCAAAAAAGCTTGGATAGGCATGCGTTTCCCCCCGGGTAACTGTACTTCCAACAGTCTTAAAAAACCGTCTCCGGTAACTACATCCATGTTTTTATCCTTGCAGCGCACAACACTCGGTTCCATCGTTGCCGAAAAATCATCGATTATTGGCAGCGCCTGCCAGATGCGCAGCACTTTATCCTGATAAAGTGTTTGGGCTACCGGCCAAGCGTTTAGGCCTCTTACTTTCAGGGCCAACTCTTCGGCGGATTGCGTCCAGTCAATAACAGCAGTGCTTTTTTCCAGCTTTTCCGCATAAGTCACTAACGCTTCATTCTGCACTTCAGGATCAAGGCTTCCAGCTTCTATTTGCCTTAGCACTTTAGATAATCCTGTCGCGCCCAATACGGCCAACTTGTCATGTAAGGTGCTCGCGGTATCGGAGGGTTCAATCACGCAGGTTTCTTTATGTAACATGTCGCCGGCATCGAGTTTACGCACAATCTGCATAATGGTTACGCCGGTTTTTTGATCGCCGGCCAGCAAGGAGCGTTGGATCGGCGCAGCTCCGCGCCAGCGCGGCAACAAGGAGGCATGAACATTGATACAACCGAGTTTCGGCACCTCAAGCACTGCTTCGGTTAAGATCATGCCATAAGCGACCACCACCATTAAATCAGCATTGAATGAACTGATCTGCTGAAAATCCTCAGAAGTTTTTAGTGTCAACGGCTGGAAAACGGGAATGCCGGCAGCTACCGCCAATATCTTGATCGGACTAGCTTGTAGCTTGCGTCCTCTACCAGATGGACGATCCGGCTGGGTATAAACGGCGCAAATTTCGTGTCCAGACTCGAGCAACAGTTGTAAACTAGGCACGGCAAATTCCGGGGTTCCTGCAAAAATGATTCTCATCAGCTTGCCTCTATTTTATGGATTTTTTCCAATTTCTTCTTAATCCGCTGCCGTTTTAACGGCGAAATATAATCCACAAACAATTTTCCGTTCAAATGATCCAGTTCGTGCTGAACACAAACGGCCAGTAAATCCCTGGCGTCAAATTGAAACGATTGGCCATTCCTATTTAATGCACGGACAATGATATGCTCGGCCCTATCCACTTTTTCAAAAAATCCTGGCACCGAAAGACAGCCCTCTTCGGATTCCTTGACCCCGTCTTTTTCGATAATTTCAGGATTAATTAGACATAACGGAGTGTCCTTGTTTTCACTGACATCCATGACCACAACCCGCTGATGTACATTGACTTGGGTCGCGGCCAGCCCTACACCATGCGATTCATACATAGTTTCAAGCATATCATCGACTAATTTTTTAATTTTATCATCGACTGTTTTTACAGGTGCCGCTTTCTTGCGCAACCGGTCATCCGGAAACTCGAGAATAGATAGAATACTCAACAAACTCTCCACTATAAAATAATTGAATAGTGGAATTCTATCTGAATTCATCTAAACTTTAAATTCAGAAAGTATAAAAAGCCTCGACAGGAACCCAAGCATGATTTTTAAAATACTCACTGGATTGCTATTTTCCTTATTTTTAAGCTTAACTGCGCGGGCGGATGACATACAAATAAATCCATCCCACCCCGAACAATATACCGTTACCGCAGGCGATACTTTATGGGATATTTCCGGTAAATTTTTAACCCATGCTTGGCAATGGCCTGAATTATGGCGTTCAAATACCCAAGTTAAAAATCCTCATCTGATCTACCCGGGTGATACGATTTATTTTTCGATCATCGACGGCAAGCCCCAACTTAACCTTATTCGTAGCGAACTAGCCCAGGTCCATGCACCGTGTGTGCTTCACGAAGAGGATTATAAAAAAGGTCGAAAAGATTTTGCTGTTTCAGCAGACGGCAAGGTACTGCCTTGTATACGCGAAACCGATTTGAAACAAGCCATCCGGTTAATTCCAACTGAAACCTTGGCCAACTATCTGACCTCCCCGAAAGTAGTCGGTAAAGATGAGCTGAATAATTCAGCCTATGTTGTAGGCTTTGCTGGAGAGCATATTCTGGTCGGCACCGGTGACCGTGTTTATGTGCGTTCGATAACCGAAGTCAAAAATCTAGCTTATACAATTTATCGTCCAGGCAACGTCTATACCAGCGCAGAGAGCGGTGAAATATTAGGCTATGAAGCCCAGTATATTGCCGATGCAGTTTTGCAACAACCCGGTGACCCGGCAACGTTGGAGATAAGCAAGGTAAGCCGTGAAGTTCGTACCGGTGACCGGATTATGCCCAGCACTGAACAGGATATTGCGTTGAATTATTTTCCACGTCCACCGGAGTTCAGTATAAAAGGCAGTATTATTAGTGTGCTTGGCGGCGTTTCCCAAATCGGCCGCTATAACGTGGTCGTGATAGACAAGGGTATAGCAGAGGGGCTTTTAGTCGGACATGAGCTCAACATTTACACGCATGGCAAGACTGTGAAAGACGCGTACAGCCTAGTTAAAAACGAACTGGTTAATCTTCCCGATGAAGTCGCCGGCACTCTGATGGTTTTTCGTCCGTTTGATCACGTCAGTTACGCGCTAGTCATGAAGGCAACCCAGGCACTTCATGTATTAGACAAAGTTAAAACCCCCTGAACACGACCGCCCCCCCAACCAACGCTGATATCAAATACTGGCTTGCGCTGTTGCGTACGCCAGGTGTCGGCTGTCGGACGTTTCTCCGTTTACTGGATAGTCATAGCCCGGAACAATTATTTGCAGAATCATCCGCTGCACTGGGTGCTTTAGGTCTGAAAAGCCACAGCGTCAGTGCGATTAAAAATCCTGACTGGACGCTGATCGATTATGATATGGCCTGGCTGGAGCTACCTAATAACAGCGTACTCACGCTGAATGACACCGACTATCCCTTATTGCTAAAAGAAATCTGTGATCCTCCTCCGTTGCTGTTTGTACGCGGCAATCCTAAGATTTTGGCGCTGCCTGCTTGCGCTATCGTCGGCAGTCGTAATCCGTCGATTTCAGGCTTGGATATCGCATTTAACTTTGCCAAAACTTTAAGTCAGTGCGGCTTTACGATTATCAGCGGACTGGCTTTGGGCATTGACGCCGCTAGCCATCAGGGGGCCTTAAAAGCTAATGGTTATACCATTGCCGTTGCCGGAACCGGGCTGGATCGGGTCTATCCGGCCAAACACAAAGAGCTGGCCATGGAAATTGTCAAAACTGGCGCGATGATTTCGGAGTTTCCACCAGGCACTGTCGCTAAAGCCAACCACTTTCCCAGGCGAAATCGTATTATCAGTGGTCTGTGTCTGGGGTTGTTAGTGGTTGAAGCGGCTAAACAAAGCGGCTCACTGATTACTGCACGGATGGCGCTGGAACAAAACCGTGAAGTTTTTGCGATTCCCGGCTCCATTTACAACCCGCTATCTCGAGGTTGTAATGCGCTGATCCGTGAAGGCGCAAAACTTGTCGAAACTACTCAAGATATTATTGATGAACTAACTCAATATAATCAACAGGATGATACATGTTACGAAAAGTTTTTCACAACACCAATGCAATCAACACTTGACCTGGAGCAACAAACATTATTGAATCTTGTCATGTTTAGCCCAACTTCTGTCGATACGCTGGTTGAAAATGCCCACGTATCCGTTGAAGTTATTTCGTCCATGTTACTGATTCTTGAACTGCAAGGTTACCTTGAGGCATCTCCTGGCGGCTGCTATACGAGAATAAAATAATCACAAATAACCAAGAGTCTATGAAAGAAAATATCTTTGATGTTTTGATGTACTTATTTGAAAACTATATGGAAGATGAAATTGAAATTCTTCCTGACAGCGATGTCGTCAGAACAGAATTATTGGAAGCCGGTTTTGAGCAACTCGAAGTCAATAAAGCCTTCGACTGGCTGGAGTCGCTGAGTCTGCAACGCGCGATAAAACCGTCCACTTCCCCGGTATTTCGTATTTTTTGTAGCCAGGAGATAGAGGTATTAGACCTTGAATGCCGTAATTTACTGATGTTTCTCGAACATAGCGGCATTCTAAATTCAGCTAACCGCGAAATTGTGATCGATCGGGCCATGGCGCTGGAAAATGAAGAAATATCGATGGAAAAACTCAAATGGATCGTGCTGATGGTGTTGCTCAGCCAGCCTGATGAAGAAATCGCTTTCTCTAGAATGGAAGATATAGTCTACGACCTTATTCCCACCTATTTACATTAAACATAATAAACAAAAGGCGAAAAACTAAAGGCAAAAAAGAACCTAGATTCTCTCCTTTATCTCTTCGTCTTTCATCTTTCGCCTTTCCCTTTGTTAAATAAATGAGCAAAAATCTCGTCATTGTAGAATCGCCTGCAAAAGCTAAAACTATTGAAAAATATTTGGGCAAAGACTTTCATGTTCTAGCTTCTTATGGACATGTCCGCGATTTAGTCGCTAAAGGAGGCGCTGTTGATCCGAACAACAACTTCGCGATGAAATATGAAGTCATTGAGCGTAATCAAAAACATGTGCAAGCTATCGCCAAAGCGCTTAAAACCGCAGACACTTTATATCTGGCAACCGACCCTGACAGAGAAGGAGAAGCCATTTCCTGGCATTTATTGGAACTACTGAAAGAAAAAAAATTATTGAAAGACAAACCGGTGCACCGGGTCGTCTTCCATGAAATTACCAAAAAAGCTGTTACCGAAGCCATCGCCAATCCAGAGCCTCTGGCTATCAATTTGGTCAATGCCCAACAGGCAAGACGCGCGCTGGATTATCTGGTTGGCTTTACTTTATCGCCGCTATTATGGAAAAAAATCCGTCGCAATCTGTCCGCAGGTCGAGTACAAAGCCCTGCGTTGCGAATGATCGTCGAGCGTGAACTGGAAATTGAAGCCTTTAAAACCAGGGAATACTGGACGATTGCTGCCGAGTTAACCGCGCACGAGCAAGTCTTTAGAGCTAAATTGACCCAGTTTAACGGTGAAAAAATCAGTCAATTCAGCATTACGGCTGAACAGCTGGCCGAGACCACTAAACAAACTCTGCTGGATGCGGCTGCGGGTCAATTAACCGTTGCTAAACTGGAAAAGAAACAGCAAAAAAGCAATCCCGCGTCGCCGTTCATCACCTCGACCTTGCAACAGGAAGCTTCGCGCAAGCTCGGATTCACCACCAAACGCACCATGATTGTTGCCCAGCAACTTTATGAAGGTATTGACATAGGCGGAGAAACTGCCGGTTTGATTACTTATATGCGTACTGACTCGGTGAACCTAGCACAAGAAGCAGTCGAAGAAATGCGTGCGCTGATTGCAGAGATTTATGGTGCTGCCAATGTACCGGAAGAGCCGCGTCTGTATAAAACCAAGTCAAAAAATGCTCAAGAAGCTCACGAAGCAATACGGCCAACCTATCCTAGGCATTTACCTAGCAAGATAAAAGACTATCTGAGTATCGAGCAGTTTAAACTTTACGAGTTGATTTGGAAGCGCACCATTGCCTGCCAAATGATTCATGCCACATTGAATAGGGTCGCTGTCGATCTGAGCTGTAGTGATGGTAAACATGTCTTTCGGGCAACCGGCTCCACCATTGCCTCGCCAGGCTTCATGACTGTTTATTTGGAAGGCCAAGATGACAGTAACGAAAGTGATGACAAGGAAAGCTTTCTGCCGCCGATGGATGTAGGCCGCCCCATTCAGCTTAACGACATCAATGCCAAGCAGCACTTCACTGAGCCACCACCACGCTACGGCGAGGCCAGCCTGGTAAAATCCCTAGAAGAACACGGTATCGGCAGGCCATCGACCTATGCGTCGATTATTTCGACCTTGCAAAATCGTGAATACGTCACGTTAAATACCAAACGTTTCTATCCAACTGATGTTGGTCGTATCGTTAACAAGTTCTTGACCCAGCATTTTACTAAATACGTCGATTACGATTTTACTGCCAATCTGGAAGATGAACTGGATGCTGTGTCGCGGGGAGAAAAAGACTGGATACCGTTGATGCATGCCTTTTGGCAGCCCTTCACCACGCTGATTCATGAAAAAGAAGCCAGTGTTCAGCGCAAAGATGTGACCCAGGAAGCCATCGACGAAAAATGCCCCGAATGCGACAGCCAGCTGTCTATCCGTTTAGGACGAAATGGCCGTTTTATTGGCTGCACCCATTATCCGGAATGTTCTTATACACGGAACTTAAATGATGAGCCTGGTGCTAGCGATGAGCTCGAAATTGTCGAAGGCCGAGTCTGCCCAAAATGTGAATCGCCGTTGGTGCTAAAGGCAGGCCGCTACGGAAAATTTATCGGTTGTAGCGGTTATCCTACCTGCAAGCATATGGAACCGCTGGAAAAACCGATGGATACTGGTGTTGAGTGCCCGCAATGCAAGAAAGGAAATATCCTCAAACGCAAGTCGCGGAATAGTAAGATATTTTATTCTTGCTCGGAATACCCGAAATGTGATTACGCTTTATGGAATGCGCCGATAAAAGAAAGTTGTCCAGAATGTGCGTGGCCGATATTGACGGTCAAGGAAACCAAACGACGCGGCGTGGAAAAAGTATGTCCACAAAAAGATTGCAAATACGCAACCCCGTATGAAGGTGATTTTTCTGATGCGCAAGGACCCAAAGAGCTAAATGCATAAAAATGCCCTATCACTCGCTGTTTAAAATAAAAAACGCCGTCCGTCATCTCAAAGCCGGCGCAGTGATTGCTTACCCGACAGAAGCGGTCTATGGTCTGGGCTGCGACCCGCTTAATGAGGAAGCAGTGATGACGCTACTTGAAATCAAGCAGCGACCGGTAGATAAAGGCTTGATTCTTATTGCTTCGTCTCTAGCGCAACTGCAGTCCTACCTGGATTTGGATCAAACCCTGATCGATCGTATAACACCGACCTGGCCGGGACCTGTGACCTGGGTTATTCCCGCCCAGTCTTGGGTGCCGCGTTGGCTGACTGGCGACCATGATACATTGGCTGTCAGGGTGACGAATCAACCGATAGCGCATGATTTATGTGCGCAATTTGGTAGTCCACTGGTATCGACTAGTGCCAACCCGACAACTCGACCCGCCATCAAAGTAGCAAGAAAACTGTTAAAACCCTTCGCCCAGGCCGATATATTTATCGTTCCGGGTTCAGTGGGATCGCTAGCACAGGAAACCGCTATTTATGAGGCGTTAACCGGAAAGCGCTTGCGCTGATCGACATCACCAAAGAATCCCGGCGGCAACCAGCACAGGCGTGCTTAAGGTCACGGCGACATTCAAGGCTAGGGCAGGTTTTAACCTTTCCATATCATCCGGATAGTTCAGCGTTAATCTGGCTGCTGGAATAGCGAGTGCTAAAGACAACAAGCCCAGCAAACTCGTCAGTGGCAAAAAAGCTAAGCTAACGCCCATAACAATAAGCACATAAGCGGCGACCAGGAAACCGATATAAACCCAGGCCGATTTCTTTCTGCCAATGAGTATCGGCAGATGACAACGCCCGGCCTGCTGATCGGCCTCCAGATCGGGGAACTGATTCAGTAACAACAGATTGTTGACCAGAAAAAAGACTATAAACGACGTAAATATGACGGCCAGACTAAAGTGACCGCTTAAAACGGCGTAGGCTCCGCCTGTCATCAGTGGACCAAAAGCCAGACCCGGTGCAATCAAGCACAGCAACGGCCAGTGAGTTATTTTCTGGGTATAAAAATAAACCAGTAATAGACCGACCAATCCCACCGGCAATAGCCTCCAGCCCGTTATCCAGAGAAAATAACAGCCAATTAATGCAGTTATCAGCAAGCTTGTCATTCCTCCGAGCCTTACCGCTCCAACCAGTTCTGGACTCGCGAGAAGCGTCCCGCTGCCCCCGCTAAAAGGCGTACGCCGGGTATGAAAATCCAGGCCACTGTTAAAATCCTCGTATTCATTAAGCATATTGACGCTGACATGAGCCGTCAAAGCGCCAAGAAAAATCAGCCCTACGTGCAGCAGATTGATGTTGACGCCTGGTGAAAAAGCATAAGCCAAGGCGAGCGACAGACTACACGGCGTTAATAATAAAAATCCAGGCCGCGAGGTAGCAATAAGACGAGATGTTTTTGTCATTGTTTAAGCTATAGGCTTAACCGCGCGATGACAGCCTAACATGCCTGAAAAAATAGCTTTTGCTTTAACTTCGCAATAACCCTGCTCTTCAAGCAGTAGCGTCAGCTCTTCGGTGGAATAAAAAATCTCCAGCGCGTTAATGAAATACTGGATCAAATTGTAGGCAGCGGGACTGCTGCGAAACAGCAAGCCGGTACCACTAAGGCATAGACGCAAATAGGCATAGTAAACTTTTTCAACCACACGGTTGCTAGGTCTTAACATATCGCAGTGATAAAAATGTCCGCCCGGCTTAAGTACGCGATTAATTTCGCCAAACATATGGCCTATTTTTAAATGGCGAGAAGCAAACTGCAAGGTGACCACATCAAAGTGGTTATCCGGAAAAGGTAGGCTATGCACATCGGCAATCACGCTGTTGATCTTAAATCCCAAGCGTTCTGCACGCTGCCGGCCAACTTCCTGCATATCGACACTGCGATCTATCGCATGAATTTCCAAGCTAGGTTCGCGTTTGAGCAACGCAATACCGATTGCATTCGTCCCGGCACACACATCAAGTACGCGCTGATTGGGCTGCAATTCTATCATTGACATAAAGGTACGCAAAAACCAGTTCCAACAACCTAGACTGGCGACCTGATTGCCGCGATCGTAATACGGGGCTATGTTTTTGAAAGCATCATTTAATTGTTCGGACCAAACCGTGCTAAAAGTTGATTCCCGGACTTGTTCACGTTTGGTAAGTGGAGGTAAAGCCATAGCGATATGTTTTCCGTTGTAAAATGATTTTCTCGCTCCCAAGCTGAAGCTTGGAAACGAGCATGTGGAACCTAACTATTATTTTTTAGTCCAGCGCGGCAGCCACATTTGCGCAAAGGAGACAGCAAACATTACTATTGCCGCAACGCTATAGCCAAAGCCACCTATCATGGTGAACCAGGCGCATTCAGGCCAAAACTTGGTCAACCACCAGGATGCTACATCCAAAACTAAAAATGCAAACGGGGTTGAAATTAAAATCAGTTTCCAGCGCGGGTTAAAATCGGCCATGCCGAATATCCAGCCAACAAACAAAAAAATGAAGCTGATGCCAAATAAATGGATATGAGAAATGCGGGTCAATGAGGCAATGCTTGCACCGTGGTCGATTTCCGCCAGACTTTTTGCCACGTCAAGCTTGGCCACTTCCGGCAAGCCGGATTCGGCATCGTGACAGGCCGCACAGTGTTTTTCAAACAAAGGTCCGATCTTGTCCCATTCTGCAACTGGCGCATCGTTACGTACCCACTTAATCAACGCAAAATTAACGTCAGCCGGCGCCTTGTCTTTCATTTTTCCGGTTAACGCCGACTCCAACTTGGAACCGGAACGGTTGCCATAATAGCTGTAAACAATGTCATTCATCGACAAACCGGCCTTGCCATCTGCCTTGCCATGCGTCAGCATAATCTGGGCGCCAGCCATACACAATCCCAAACCGATTACCAATAAAAATCCGGTAAACAACACTCGGTAGGTCAGGGAAAGCTGGCCTAACGTTAAATCATCCCTAGGTTCTATCATTTATAAAATCCTAAAAGTTGTAGATATAATACGGCCTACCGCAAGGGCAATCTGAGTTGCAATCTTGCATTTTTTGCAACCCATGATATTCGATTTGGTAAGGTTGGTTGAAATAGCAACAACTAGAGATATACAAAAGTTTAACTAAAACGCCAAACTATAAGACAGCGCAACTACATTTACCGTGTAATCCTGAGCTTGGAGACCCGTAGGCATAACGCGGTTTGGCGTGTAACCGAACTGCTGTCCATTGTAAAAATAGTCGTTGCTGTTTAATTTTTGGTAAATATAAGCCAGAGCCACTTTGCCATTTTTATGAACTTTATAGTTACCGGTAAGTTTTACACTGAACAGTTCATTCTTGATAGGGGACAGATTTCCACAAGTCAGTGAATTAGAATCGCCACAAGGGACACTAATAGGGGCCGCTGGAGGATTACCGGTAGTAGGCGTATAAAATACCTGTGTTGAATAGCCCGAGGTATCGAATGCATACGAAAAATCACCTAGGATTTCCAATTTCCCACCCAGTAGACCGCCATTCTTAGTAAGCAGGCCAACGGTGTTGCTGTTGTCTTCAAGCTGATTGGCCCAAATATTTTTAGGTGCCACAGCTTGAGATGCAGCACCATTTACAGCAGCACTACTGTTGCCAATGGTGCCACTGCCCCCATTACGCATATTCCTCTGCCCATTCTGCCAGCTCCAATAAGCTGAAACACTGCTATTTTCTTCATAATTATAAGCCACGTCGACATTAACCCCGGCCGAATGCCCATTCTGTACACCCAGCGTCGCATCATAATCGTCAACGGTATAACGGCCATTAACGCCCATATCCACTTTTTGGGTAACCTGCCAATTGATGCCAGATTTTACCAAATTCTGAGCACGCGTTGCATAGGGATAAGCAACAAACCCCAAAACATCTCTAGCATTTAGCGTTCCGGCAATAGTGGGGGCATAGATCCCCGTATTAGCTACGAAATTATGATCGAAGTTAGCGTTACGCTTTGCAAAACTGTAACCTGCGTTAAAAGTGACATCATCAAACGCTTTTAAGCGATAGGTAAGACCAACTTTATCCTCGTCACTGGTAGGACTGGAAACACATTGGGCGCCGCCCACCACGCCATCGCACCAGCGTTTGAGGCTTTCACGCTCATAAGCCAGACGCAGATTCTGCGCTTTGGTCAGACGATAAGCCGCAGCGACTTCATATTGTGTCTTTTTATTGCTATAGGGCGTATTGACTCCTGTGTAATTAACATTTCCAAGATCTTTGTAGAGGTATGTAGAAGAATCTGTGCGGTTGTCTCGTTCGTTATATTTAAAGGCTGCCGTCAAAGTAAGATCTTTGATACTTTGATTAGTCAGCTTTAAATCCCCATGTTTGGTTTCAACATGGCCGTTCAGCGAGGAAGCTGCCAGCCCGTTTGCCTGCATCATGTTATACGCAGTTCCGCTGGCTTGCGGTATGAGGGTCGGCGCGTAACTATCGTTCTGCGTGTTATAACCGTAAGAAAAACCGCCGACCAGTTTCGTGGCCGGCGTAAAGTCATAACCACCGCTCAGGTTCGCCTGATGCAGGCTATTACTTGGCGCTGTGCTCATAGTATTATTTGTATAACAGTTGACCCCTTTACAAGTGCTTGCACCGGTCTCCAACGCATTCTGCCAACTCAGACTGTTATAATCATCATGGAACATAGAGCCAAAGTAGCCGCCGGTCAGGTGGGCCTTTTCGCCTTTCCAGTTCAGCGCCGCAGTCACGTTATCCGTACTATAACTGGTCGGGTTCATGATGATATTATTGCCCTCCGCACGCCCGCTAGATCCTCCAAGCAGATTTATCCCTCCCTGTGCTCCGGTTCCGATCAGCTTGGCACCTGATTGTTCCAAATGATTGTAATCAATCTGCGCACTTAGCTGCTCTGTGAACGTGTAGGAGGTACCCAGCGAGGAATTCCTGCGCGTGGTTTGTTCTTTTTCGGTATGGAACGCACTTTGCTGGTTAGGCGTCAGGACTCTTGCACTAGATTGACCAGTAGCTGAGTTAACCGCGCCAAAATTTGCAGGCAAGGTGAAGTTATTCCCGCCTGGATCGCCTTGCAACGGTGTTTGAAAGGTATCCGTAATATTGTGCTGCAATTCGTCATAGCCCAGGTTTACTTTCCATTTACCCTGATCAGTTATTGACGCTCCAAGATTACGGGAGGTGGTGCCTAAATCTGTTCCGTTTAGCTTCCAGCGCAAAGCACTATTTTTATCCTGATCGTAGCCATCGCCGCCACGCACATCAAAACCACCTAGCCCATAAAATCCCTCTTTATTCAAACCATTATATTGCCCGAACCTGGCCGAACTTTGGCTAGTATATAAGGATCCAAAATTTACCGTGTTTGTAGGATGCTTTAAGTCGTCATCATCCGCATAAGCTCCCAACGGCAGAGCAACTGTTGCCAACAATGCGCAGCGCACCGCTAAAGCCAAAATTCTGACTTTCATTTCTTCATTATGAGTTTTCATGATTGTCTCCAATTTTCAGTTTAACGCTGCAACAACGCACCGGCAGGATTATTCGAACCATGCACCATGCTATGGCAATTAATACAAGCGCGGCCAGTGAAATTTTCACTCGGCACAGTGGTTAATCCGCCTTGTGTACCTGCCGCATTTCCGGCAACAGGACTTACACTTTGATGAGAGCCATCATGACATTCCTGACACATGAACGGCGCACGAGATTTAAGCAATGGCGTAATGTTGGAGCCATGCGGTGTATGGCAGTTGGTACAATCCTCGGTTACAGGCTGATGTTCCCACAAAAATGGGCCGCGTTTTTCGGCATGGCAGGTGTAGCAGGTTTCGGTGACGGTATTTTTAACTAACAATTTTGGACCGGTTGAACCATGCGGGTTATGGCAATCGGAACAGGCAACTTTGCCTTCACCAATAGGATGATGAGAAAATTTGCTAATTTGTGCCCGCTGATCTTTGTGGCAGGTAAAGCAAACCTCGGGTTGGGTCTTTTTGTCCCGGACTTTGTCGTGTGCCGTGTGGGATACATGGCATGAACTACAGGTCACATCAGCCGTCTGATGGGCTCCGCCTTGCCAGTGTGTGCGTTTTGGGTCTTTTTCATGGCAGGTCAGGCAAGCTTTATTTTGATCTTTTGCCTCGCTCGGCGAGTACGCACCTTTCTTTGTTCCAAAGATAACATCGGGGGGATTACTGTTGCTACTTAGATGCTTTTCACTGTCACCGTGACAGGATTGGCAGGACGGCGTACGTGAATCCGCTTTATTGCCATGCGCAGTTTGAGCAATAGAAAGAATCGGCTTCTTTTCGTTTTCATCGTGACAACGGGTGCATTCCGAGTCTTTATTCAAGGCATCAGCGGCTTTGCCGACGGGTGCCGTTATCTTTTCAGCGTAGGCAGCAGACCCCATTAGTAGGCTGCACAGCACGATAAGTTGAAGTATTATTTTCATAAACATGGTTATTCCAGAAGTTTTTAAGGTCCATATTCAACACTTGACCAGGGCGATATGAATAAAAGGCAGTGCTGGACGGTGCTTTCGTGTCCAGGCTTAAATTGGCAGCCAGTATAACCTTACTTTTTGACAGCTTGATTACACGTTAAAACTATTCACTTGTTATTCACGGACAGATAAGTCAACTCTGCGAGTGTTTTTAACACTCACAGAATCTTTTGATTTAGACGAGATAGGGCGATGACCAATCTCTGTAACTGTCTGAGGCTAGAGGGAAAGTATCCAATCCACTAAATTTTTAGTTTCTTTTGGGTCATCGGATTTTAGAATCATATGGGCTTCTTCATGCCCGTCCGGAAATTTGGCTGTTTCACCTGAAGTCAAATGATGTAATAGTTTTTCTTCACCCTTGGCATCAGCTTTGAATTTTGCGGCAATTTTATTCCATGCAGGACCGTCTTTGTCCTTATCCACACCGTGGCATCTGAAACAATTGCTTTGCTTGGCAAAGGCTTTCGCAGCATCGGCATCAACGGTTTCTGCATGAGCAGAAAAACAAAATACGCCAACAGCGAGTATAAAAAAAGTCTTTATATTCAATGAATTTAAATGTTTCATGAAGGCTTCCTAATAGTAATGGTTTATAAGCTGATGAATTGTAGGGTAGTTTAATAGGGGGAGCTTTGTCAAATTTACCAGTAGTTACTGGCATGAATTATGTCAGTCGGGAAGTGATCTAGCCTGTCGAAACATTGATTTAATCGGCTAATTATTTACCCTGTTTTTGGCTTGCATTTTCAAAGAACTTTTGACGTTTTTTTCGTATAGTGTAAGGGATATTCTCATTCTCCCATCGCTCTAAATCTACCTGCGATGCTTCATT
>CANNNV010000040.1 GCA_947506155.1 Methylococcaceae bacterium | reverse complement strand
GTTATGCGTACTAATACTACGTGCTTCACTGAAAAATGAAGCTCGGTGCGGAGTGCCACCGAAGGTTTAGCATAGCTATTTTATGCAAACCGTAAAACTAGGCGATTAATGGCGATATGTCTTAAATATTGCTGTTTAATGTTACTCTTAGGGCAAAACCAAGGCCTTTTTTATTGCCTGAATTTTAAAATATCCCAATTTCGTCCCATTTCCAAAAAACATCTGCACTAACTGCCAGAATTCAGGCATAAAAAAACCGCATAAGTGCGGCATTAAAAGAAACTAGCTCCCAAAAATAAAGCCAAATTTACCCAACCCTAAAAGCTTACCCCCCACCCCATTTTCGATTTGATGGTACCTGATTTCAACTACATTTGATTCCGCTCAAACGATTCTGAGTTTTCCATATACCCCTTTATTTTCTAGGCCGTCCTGGCTGATTTAAACCAACCTTACGACCTGACATAACTTCAACTTGTCTTTTAAAGCATGCATTGCCTAGTGGCGTACCTGAAGATAAGCTTGCACGAATAAGAGCCCATTCATCAGTATCAGCTTTTATTTCAAATAAGCCCCGATACGCAGCCTGTCTTGATTCAGCGTTATTTCCTATTGCCAAATATTGCTCATGAAGCTGGATAACTGCATTATCAACACCTTGCGCATTAGCCGCATAACTTGACCAACGATATTTAGCAGGATGATCAACCATACCAGCGCGCACTGGATTCATTTCAATATAGCGCATACAACTTAAAAAATAAGCTTCAGATTCAATAACATTGCCTTTATGCCGACCTTCCCACAAACTGCCTCGGCGTTGATAAGTTTTATTAATATAGGGTACATAGTGTCGTCCAACATGCTGAAATAAAGAACTGATAGCGGCAGATGATTCTGGTGTCATTAATAAATGCACATGATTAGTCATTAAAACATACGCATGTATCAGACAACCACAGGACTCAGCCGACTCTTTCAAAATACGCAAATAGACCAAATAATCTTCAGCCTCAAAAAACACCGGCTCTTTGTTGTGCCCTCGCTGAAACGCATGAACAGGTAGGCCTGGCTGATAAAATCGTGGCTTTCTTGGCATCAGTTATTTAATAATGTTAATGGTTCTCTCACCTTCAAACCTTTAAAACGCTTAAATCCCTTATCGGTAGTCACCCATTCACAACCCCATTCCATGGCTAGCGCAGCATGATAAGCATCAGGTATATCGTTACCTCGCGCATTAATCTGCTCCATAAATTCCATAAAAATCTGCCAATGCATTGAGCCAGGAGCAAGGCAAACCGCATTAGGTAAGGTTCTAATTTGTTCAGTAAAACGAATAGCACTCAATAAAGTTGACGGAACTTCAAACACTTTCGGATGCGTCACAATCCGCAAAAAACCACTCAATACCAACTCCGAATACCCAAAAGAAGCAGGGCCATTTACAACCGACTCTAACCATTGACGATAAGCTGAATGATTGGCCACATCAGTTCTATGTGCATACACCAAAACATTAACATCCATTAAATACATCAATAACCGTCCATAATATCGCTCAAACTACGACTATTATCTAAATTAACACCCGGCTTTAAACCTGCACCTGAAAAAGTTTCCAGGCTAACAATATTAGGCCGAGACGGTTGATGAGAAAAAAAATCACGTAAAGCATCTTCTAAAATTTGTTTAATCGTACACCCTTGCTTTACCGCCTGATGCTTAGCATAAAGCATTAATTGATCATCAATATCTATAGTGGTTCGCATAAGTTAATCTCGCAAGTAAAACAAACAATTGCGAAATATAACAGCAAATGTCTTGTCTATGCAAGTATGTCTTATTATAAAGGGGTCAGACCCCTTTATTCACATTTTTTTCTAATAATTCTAATAAAAACTCAGGTGCTAAATCAGCTCCGTTTTGCCATGTAATAGTTCTTAATGTGGCATCTAATCTGACTGTTGAAAATAACGCTTTATCTTTTAACGGCTCAAACATTTCGCCCCATAATTCAGGGAATAAATCAATCTCACCGCTTATGCCATTATCAAAAGATAGCCATACGCGGTAGTCTTCTAGGTATTTTGCTTGATTAACGTGCAGCATAGTTAATTATTCCAGCGGTTCAATGGTTAATAAAGGTTTTCTTTCTTTGCACCGTACCCAGTTATCCGTCAATTCTTCTCGGTGCATTGCTAGCCACTCCAAAGCCATTGACAGAGCACGGCGCGGTATTTTTCCTTCCATCACTGAGCCATTTAAACTAATTAAAACTTCGTGCTCGCCATATTGAGCATGGAAGTGTGGAGGATTATGATCATTCCAATACATAGTAATAATAATTCCAAAAAATCGACTTATCTCTGGCATATTTATTCCCCTAAAATCAGTTATTCTGAATACATCATGGTTGTCTTTTAGTTGCCTTGCTTGGTTACGGTTTTTTGTGGTGGTGTTTTGGCAAAGAAACTAAGTCCGTAAGTCGTAGGGTGGTTTCGCGCTAGCAATCCACCACATACTACGGGAATATTCCGTACAGATTAAGCCGCCGTACGGCCGTATAGTGGTTCGCATAAGTTAATCTCGCAAGTAAAACAAACAATTGCGAAATATAACAGCAAATGTCTTGTCTATGCAAGTATGTCTTATTATAAAGGGGTCAGACCCCTTTATTCTTTGACCCCTTTATTCTTTCGGCGGGGGATTAATGGGGGTAGAACTTATTTGCATAAAAGGTGACTATCAAAATTTAACTGTGGTAGTATCAAAGAAAATCAATAAAATCTGTACGGATATACACTTATTTTTGGATTTTAATAGACACATTTATAGGTGTCATATTTTTTAAATACACCGTTTTAGGTGTCTACTTTACGTTAGATTTTTTCCTTACGCGAAAGCAAGTTCAAAATTTTGACCTTTCTCGGTCGCGCCAGGTGTTGCGGGTTTTCCTAATAGCGAGTCTTTTACGGACTTTGCAACGACATTGGCCAATCCGCATGGGACAGCATTTCCAATTTGAGAAAACACTCTACTACTTGGTCCGCAAAATATGTAATTAGAAGGGAATGTTTGAAGTAACGCAGATTCGTCAATCGTAAGTCGTCTTAGATATGAAGGTACATCATGCATACCTTGGGGCTTACCGCCTATCATCAAATGCTGATGGTAGTCTTCAACCCAAGCATCAGCTCCATGATATAAATGATTGTTATCTATGATAGGCGTTCTATTTCCACCCATACTTGCAGGCAGAGTACTCGCCCACCCATCTGGATTGAGCGGTCGCCCCTGACCATTGAATAACATTCCTGCATAGGGAGATTTTCTAAGTATAGGTTTCGAAGCCAATGTAACTTTCGCATTGCAAATACGGTCGTTGCCAGCCGTTCCAGGTTTACCCAAAGGGATTAATACATCGCGTAGCGTGGGAGCTACTTTTCTATATTTTTGAAAACTTGAAGATGTAATAGGTTTAAATCCATTTTTTACTCCGATGAAAAATACCCTCTCGCGCGACTGTGGTACTCCAAAGTCTTTTGCATTCAGAATGTGTATTGTGACGGAATAGCCAGCTTTCTGAAAGCGTGAAATAAGAGCGATACGTACTCCTTCGAACTTGCTCAGAGACCCAAGTGATTTCACGTTTTCCATAACAAACGCCTTTGGTTGAAGAAGTTCCACTATTGAACAGAAGCTAAAGATCAATTTGCTTCTCGGGTCATCTGGATCCATCTTTCCTGCGACAGAAAATCCTTGACAAGGTGGGCCACCAAAAACCACATCTATCCCAGCGAAAGCGCGAAGATCGACACCACAATTGTTAATGTCGCCCTCCAATAGCATTGTGTCAGGGTGGTTGGCACGAAACGTCTCACAAGCATGCTTATCTAATTCGTTTGCAGCCACGATTTCAAAGCCGGCCGCTTTAAATCCCACATCCATTCCACCAGCACCACTAAACAAAGAAACAGCTTTCATCTTTTTATTCCTATTTCGAATATTTTAAATATTGTAGCATCATAAGCGCTATTGAAAATAGCTAAACACGCGGCAATGAGCAAAAATAAAACCATCTACGACAAACGATATCAATCACTGATATCTGAACTTACAAAAGAACGCGTTCGTTTTAGCATTTCTCAAGATGAACTTGCAGCTAGTGTTGGCTTGAATCAATCAGATATTTCTAAAATCGAAAAATTTGAAAAACGCCTTGATGTGCTTGAACTATCAATGATTTTAAGAGCGTTAAGAATTAATGAAAATGTTCGACTTCAGCGTATTGTTAAAGAGTTCACTGGAGTCCCAGAATGAGTAGCGTCTCCGAACGAAATAATTCCGGCCAATATTATGTAAACACAAGACTGGGAGTAGCAAAAACCAAGAGTTTAGCGGATTTCCCTGAGTTCAGTACCAATACAGAAATTTACATACTTCTTACGGAGTTGATAGAAGTGAATGCTAAAGGATTTCGGGGAGTAATTGTTACAGCATTAACCGGCTTACATATAGATGAGAGCTATGATCCACTAAATGACTTTTATGGGTGTAACCCACGATCTATTTTTGAAAATGGTATTTGGTATGCACTTCAAGAAAACGGTATTCCATGTGGTAAATCGGATCCTCTCAATGTGGCAAAGAATACTAGTCATCTAAACGAAGAATGGGCAAAAGGGAAACGACCTGAATCTGCGGCAATGGCAGTGGTTAAATTTCTTAGTATTGTTATGGATTCAGGAAGAACAAAAAGAGCGAGGTTAATTGATTTTTTCTTTTTCCGACTTTGGAAATATGCTGAAAGTGTCACAGAGTATAAGCTCGTTAAATTTGAATCGTCGTCGGATTCGAGACAGGTCTCAGGCAATAAACTCATAGAATTCACGCTCAAATATCCAGAATCTGGGAATCTCCCTCAATTTTTGGTTTCTCAATTACTTTCAGGAATATTTGATACATCAGCGATAGAAGTCGTTGGTGGAAACGAGAGTGTTTTCGGTACAAATACAACCTCTAAAAAGCCAGCCGATATTTGGTTAGAGGTCGGGGGCGTGGAAACTAATTTATACGAAATTACAGTTAAGCTAGTGTCGAAGAAAAGATTGGATGACAGCCTGGATGCGCTTAAGTCCACGGGACATCTAAAGTGCCCGGTTACGTTTATATGCCGACTACCCACTGATGTAGCAGAACTTAATGTTGTTAATGGCAGCTATATTTACAAAGGAAAAAATTTTGATTTTGTGGACTATAAAAATTTTTGCAGCACCATTTGCGCAATCTTAAGTGACGAAGAATTTGAAGCTGTCTTGAACAATATCGCAGATTTTGTTCAAGACATGCATATTTCCATGAAGACCAAAGCAGGCTGGAATGAGTTCTTCGCAGCAGAAATCTAACAGCAAAGCATAGAGTCCACTTTAAGTCTTACAATCATACCTTCAACCTAACATTACGCTCAACCGGAGCGCGGTTTCAATGCGGTTTCATTTTTCAGCTTTCCGTGCCGCGCCCGGTTAGCTCTACGTTAGGCCCTTCTCTTCCACCACCACCACAAGGAGCAACAATGACTCTTCTCGAAAAAATCGAAGACTGGAAGAAATACCCGAACGCTTTTGGATCTGAATCCCAAGCGGCTGTACTACTTGGGGAAATTTCAGCCGCCCTAAACGAGCCAATCTCTGATTCAGTGGCATCGGCTCTCAAAATGCTTTCCATTCGAGGCGCTATGCGTGTATCGCCTCTGCTATTCAGCGAAATGAAGAGCTGCGTCCTCGACCTGGAGTTCCTTCTTTCCACGATGTAGTTGATGCCGCAGCATTATCCTGTGGGTTATCTTGGGCAGAAGCCTTAACAGTCATTGTCAAATATCTCGAAGACCAGAAGTTCCGTTTGGCCTAACCCGTCGTTCAAGCGGACCCGACCGCGTCGGGCCGCTTAACTTTTTCCGTTAGGAGTCATTATGGGAGTTCAGTGTAATAAATGCGGCAGTCGAAACACATCAACCGTCAAGGCAAGAGATATGGCGGACAAGACTGGTGACATTAGCTTCATTAGCGCCGCTAGCGGCATGGTTTGTCGAAGCCCTCAAGGCAATATTTGAGTTTCTCGGAAAACTATTTGGTTGGCTTGAGGAAAATGAAAAGAACGACAGAAACGTTGTCGTATGTAAAGACTTTGGATACTGGGAAAAGGTGTAAGCATGCAAACAGTTCGAACGCGCGACGGGGTATATACCCCGTTGCAACGTTTAGCGACCATCGCAACGTTCCCGAAGTCTTCAAACGTTTCGGACGGGGCAACATGCCCCGTCCGGCCCCGGTCTGTTAGCCAAAGGCATTCCCGTCACCCTGGGCATAGTCAGCGATGATGCCGGACAGTTTAATGTTTTTGACCATGCTCTGTGCTGGATTCATGCCGAACGCATCATCAATCGCCTGATTCCCTTAAATGATCTGCATGTTAAAGCCGTTGACGACACCCGTGAACAACTCTGGCAGATTTACCGAGATCTGAAAGCCTATAAACTTGGGCCGACGACAAGCCAAGCTGAACGATTTAAAGCGATGTGCAGCACCAAAACAGCTTATATGACGCTGAATCTTGCTTTAAAGCGGATGGGGAACAATTAGCACGAACTACTTCGGGTACTCGATAAACCTTATTTACCGCTCCACAACAACCTGAGCGAACGCGATATTCGCGATTACGTCAAAAAACGAAAAATAAGCGGTAGCGTAGCACACGTAGCGAGGCAGGACGAAGATGTCGCGATACCTTTGCCAGCTTAAAAAAGGTTACCATACATAGCAGTTAAGTTATTGAATTAATTGTTGTGTGTTTTTCAATAAATCGCCCTCCGAAGGCTGTGGTCGGGGGTTCGAATCTCTCCGGGCGCACCATTTATATGACACAGCTATTGTGTTTCCTGCTGTATTTTTTGACGCTGTTGTTCTGCGGCATCTTGAATCCCTTGCTCAATCTGCTTGGCCTGATTCAACGTTTCTAATTGTGTCTTTAATATTCCTTTATCGGCCGCTTTAATCGACGGATCGTCTTTACTACAGCCGATGCTTGGTATTAGCAGTAGGATGACCGCCGCTCTAATAATTGAATTCATCCTGTCTGATTCCTTTAAATTCAAGGTAGTAAACTCATTTCTGAGGCCTTGCCATAATCAACACCGACACTGATTACAAAACTACTGGCTTCTTCGATATTCATCGCTGATTTAATAACTTTGGTTTTATCGACGATAACTGTAAATCCTGAAGTTGGGTTGGGTGATGTAGGAATAAACAACACATACTTGTTCTCAAACCTGTTAGTGACGTAGGCAGGCGTCCAGACACCGTCTTTTGGATATTCGACATAAACAACTTCCTTGGCAATAGAGCGGTCATGTGATGAAAACATATTGATCACTTTTTTAAGCACCCGGTAAACCGTATTCATTAACGGAATCCGTTCGATAACATGATCAAATGCAGCAATAACCCAAGAACGTCCCTCTTTGACTAAGCGATGCCCAATATAGACTAATATGAAAAAACTGGTCGCAAAAACCAGTATTGTATAGAGATAATTATCTGCATAACCGTAAACCAGTTGAAATAAATCAGAAACCCGGTCTTTTACAAAAATCATGATTTGTAAAATAACCACAATAGGAATAACCGACAGAGCGCCAATCAGGAAATAATTCAACAGCTTTTTAGTCAACTCGTTCATTTTTTTCTCCAGGTTTATAAGAATGTTATGGTTAGCAAAATGCCGAATACAAATAAAAATACAGCAGATATTTAACGGTATTTTTTATTATCATTTTGATTATAAAGCATTTCTTTAGCTAAGAAAAATATTACCACGCCAATTTTAATAATTTATTTTAATCGTATAGGCCGCGAAAGTTGCTGAGTGATAAAACTGGTTTTGGCTGTGGAGTATGTCACCTGGGAGAAAAACTGTCTTCGGCAGGATGTCTGGTACTTGCTAATCAGGTTTCAACTCGCCCGACTAGCCAGTCTGTCCAGATGGAGAAATTATCACCCTTAGTCGCTGAAAGTTGGATGATCTGTATATTGGGATTAACTTGCCTAGCGTAATTAATACATCGCTCTACATCAAAATCGACATAAGGCAGCAAGTCAGTTTTATTGATGATCATTAAATCGGAGGCATGAAACATGTCGGGATATTTGAGTGGCTTGTCATCGCCTTCGGTTACCGACAGCACAACGACTTTATGCGCTTCACCTAAATCGAATGAAGACGGACAGACTAAATTGCCGACATTTTCTATGGCCAGTAAACTGTAATCTTTTACGCCCAGTTCGGTGATGGCATGACCAATGCCATGTGCATCGAGATGACAGGCTCGACCGGTGTTGATTTGCAATGCAGGCACACCGGTGGCTCTGATCCTGTCGGCATCATGTTCGGTCTGCTGATCGCCTTCGATCACAGCGATAGGAAAGCGGTCTTTCAAGACCTTAATAGTCTCAACCAGTAACGTGGTTTTACCTGCACCGGGACTGGAAACCAGATTCAGCGTAAAAATATGATGCTGCTGAAAATAAGACCTGTTTTGCTCTGCATAAGCATTATTTTTACTAAGCAAGTCTTGTTCGACTTTAACTAGGCGTTCTGTGTCGTGCTCGTGATGATGGGATTTAACGCCAACAGGTTGCAGCCTGTTATTGATTTTTCTAGGTTGACTACAACCACATATTCCGCACATAAAAATGACCTGTTAAGAGGGTGTAAGTATTAAATGACACTTAAGTCTTTGATTTTCATTTCAGCGCCCTGAATAACTTTAATAAAAGGGCTGTCGCAATGAGGACAAGGATCATAAGATGTTTCCAACTCGACTTGCTGTCCGCATTGCTGACAAAGCCCAAGTCCATTGAGTTCTGAAATAAGCAACTCGGCATTTTCCGCCAGCGAGTCTTTCATCACCACATCAAAACCGAACCGCAACGCATCCGGCTCCACGCTGGACAGCTTGCCGATTTCTAGTGTCACTTTGATGACCTTGCTGAATTTTTCACTAATAGCGTGTTCTTCGAGGATTTCACGAACGTTTTTTAGCAGCGAAATTTCATGCATGGTTAAGCCAGTTTCAGCCAGGAATTAACATCTGGGTTGTGTAATAACCGCTCTGCAAATAAACAGGCCTCAGCCAAATTAGTTTCAGCATTGGCGCTTAAACCCTCGCCCAGTTCAAATTCATCGGCTTTAATGCTTAGCAAAAAACACGGCGGCGGACTTTGCTTTTTTATCGACTGGTAAACGTCCAAAACAGCGGCAGGACTCATCGCGTGAGTCGTGTAGCTTTTATCCCGAACGGGTTCCAGTACAGTAAAATCGAAATTATTGACGCAGGCCACCGACGCATCGACAAATAGCACCAGACTCCTGTTTTCTAGATCCAGCGCATGTTCGATTTGCAACTGGAAGTCGGACAATATTTCAATCTTATCCAAACTGCAATGAGCCTCGACGTATTCCAGCAGCAACGGTCCCAGTGCGTCATCGCCGCGACTGAGGTTACCATAGCCGAACAACAAAACCGGTTTAGACATAAGTCCGCTCAATTTGGCCGTCATCGTGCTTGGTCAGTTTATCAATCAGCTTGCCTTCGGCATCGATTAATTCGAGTTGCAACGGCATTTTGCCTACAGCATGAGTCGCGCAAGACAAACACGGATCGTAAGCTCGTATTGCCACTTCCAGATTATTTAATAAAGGTTCGGTCAATTCCCGGCCGGACAAATATTCTGCGGCAACTTGGCGTACTGATTCATTCATCGCCATATTGTTGCTGGTGGTCGAGACAATCAAATTGGCTTTGGTGACAATGTCATTTTCATCGACTTGATAATGATGAAACAAAGTGCCGCGCGGTGCTTCAATCACGCCTATGCCTTCATAACGCTTTTCGCCTTGAGCAACCAGATTAGAGCCCATGATGTCTGGGTCATTCAGCAAGTCCTTAATACTTTCAGCACAATGCAAAAGTTCAATCAAACGTGTCCAGTGAAAGGCTAGGGTGGCATGCACCATCGCTTCGCCGCTGTGTGCTTTAAACTCGACACGGGCGGCTTCTGCCAATGGTGTGTCGATATAATCACAGTTGTTAATCCTCGCCAAAGGGCCGACCCGATACCAGCCTTTTTCTTGTCCCAGAGACAACAGATAAGGAAATTTCATGTAGGTCCAGGAACGGACTTCTTCATGAATATAATCGTTATAATTGCAATAATCGACATGATCCAGAATGGTTTCGCCATGCTCATTTTTGGCGCGGATGCCGCCATGATAAAGTTCCAGTCCACCATCTGGTTTGGTCAAGCCTAGGTAATTGGTACGCAACGTTGCAAAATCATCGTAAAAAGGCAAGTTGGAGCAATGCACTTTTTTGATCAGCGCCACCGAACCTGCCGCCCACGTTATCATCTGGTCGATGTCTTCGAGCAGATAGTCGCGTTCAGCCTTACTCAGTGATTTATTCATGCCACCGGCAATAGCACCGGTACCGTGTATCCGTTTACCCGATACCATACGGATCACTTCCTGACCATATTTACGCAGTTTTACACCCTGCACGCCAATTTCAGGATACTCGGCTAATACCGCAACGACCGAGCGCTTGCTGATATCACTTTCAAAGCCAAACAGCAAATCTGGACTGGATAAATGAAAAAAATGCAAGGCGTGGGATTGCATCACTTGCCCAAAATGCAGCAAACGTCTTAATTTATCCGCTGACACCGGAAGGTTTTCAGGATCAACACCGACCAACTGATCGATGGCTTTGGCTGCGGCCAAATGATGACTGACTGGACAAATACCGCATAAACGCTGCACCAAAACCGGCAATTCCCAGTAGGGACGACCTTGAATAAAGCGCTCAAAGCCCCGAAATTCGACAATATGCAATCGGGCTTGCTGGACCTTATTATCTGCATCCAGCAATAACGTGACTTTGCCGTGCCCTTCAACGCGGGAAACCGGATCAACGACAACACGTTTTAAACTGTCACGATTTTCTGCTGTTTCTAAATGTTCGTACATGATTTTCCTCTCAGTTGTTGAAGTCGCTCAATCGTAATGAACCAACTCATAAGGCAAGGCCGGTTCGCGCCCTTCAATCAAATCGGTCAAAAATTTCCAGAATACGTCTGCTGATGGAGGACAGCCGGGTAAAAAATAATCTATTTTGACGACTTCATGAATAGGCCGCACTTGATCTAGCAACAACGGTAATTCTATATCGCTGGGAATCTGTGGATTTTCCACCCCTATGCCATCCATATAAGCCTCATTTAGACATTCTTCTAGCGTGATATGATTACGCATCGCTGGAAGTCCACCGTTAATCGCGCAAGCACCCACTGCAACCAGAATTTTGCAGTTAGCACGAAACTCGCGCAATACATGAACGTTTTCAGAATTACACACGCCGCCTTCAATCAGGCCGATATCGCAGTTGGTGCAATGTTCTATGTCGGTAATTGGTGAGCGATCAAATTCAACCAGTTCAACCAGTTGCAGCATCCGCTCGTCTATATCCAGAAACGACATGTGGCAGCCAAAGCAGCCCGCCAGCGATGTTGTTGCTACTCTAATTTTATTCGCCATGTTTATGTTGCTCCGTAGCCAAGCTCACTTGATCGATTTGCTTATGATCGTAAATACGCTGACCGATCGGCACTTGATAACCGGTACGTTTAATCAAAATTGCGCCGGTAGGGCACACGGCACAGGCGTGATCGGTCACATTCAGATCGGTATCTTTTAATAAACCGCTTTGAGCATTAACGATCAAATGTTTATCAATACCGCGTCCACTGATTGCAAAGACATCTTTACCGTCTTTTTGCTGACTAGCACGTACGCACAAAGTGCAGAAAATACAGCGGTTATGATCAATCATCACCTCTGTATGCGAGGCGTCAACTTTCCGATCTGGGTAAAACAGCGGGAAATGGTTGTCGAGCATATTCAAATGATAAGCAACACCTTGCAACTGACAATTACCGGTTTTTTCACAGGACGGGCAAAAATGATTGCCTTCCACAAATAGCATTTGGGTTATTTTCTTTCGATCATCAATCAGCTCTTGAGTTTCATTCAGCACTTCCTGACCGTCTATTGCGGGGAAGGTGCAAGCGGTACAGTTGCGGCCGTTAACATTTACCGTACACAGCTTACAACTGCCATGTGGAGTGAATTCCGGTTGGTGACATAAATGAGGGATATAGACACCGGCCGCCATCGCAGCGTCCATGATAGTCTGTCCGTCTTCAAAAGGAATGATTTTGCCATCGATGGTAATTGTTTTACTCATGTTCGCTCTCCGTCTGAGCCAAATGCGCACCGGCATCATCCCGATTCGCCAGGCGCCGTGCTGTTGCTAGCGCACCATCCAAATCAAATCCAGGTTCGAAACTGATTTCTTTTAGTCGGCTATGGTATAAATCAGGGTAGCGTTCCAGCGTTGTTAAAATCGGGTTCGCCGCCGTTTGCCCCAGGCCGCAATGACTATGATTTTTGACCAGTTGACACAGTTCTTCAAGCGCGACAACATCCCCTGCAGAGCCATGACCGTCAACAATTTTGGCTAGCTGTTTTTTTAACAAGGCCGTGCCAACACGACAGGGTGTACAAAATCCGCAGCTTTCATGTGCGAAAAAATGCGTGAAGTTATTAACCATGTCGAGAATATCTCGGCTGGAGTTGAAAATAATGAACGAGCCACCGGTGGCCAAATCTTCAAATGCCAGCTTGCGTTCAAACTCCTGATTGGAAATAAAGGTTCCTGATGGTCCGCCTACCTGAATGCCCAAGACATCGACAGCACCACAATCGTTCAATATAGTCTGAACCGTTATTCCAAAGGGATATTCGTAAATACCGGGACGCGCACAATCTCCGCTAATACTGAGAATTTTAGTGCCTTTAGATTTTTCGGTGCCGATGCTCGCAAACCAGTCTCCGCCATTAACGGCAATGCCGGTTGCCGCCAGAAAAGTTTCTACGTTATTGACTACAGTGGGTTTGCCCAAATAGCCCTGGGTGACAGGATAAGGCGGACGGTTGCGTGGAATACCCGCTTTACCTTCCAAGGATTCGATCAGTGCCGATTCTTCACCGCAAATATAAGCGCCTGCTCCCAGACAGATTTCAATATCAAAATCGAGTCCAACACCCATAATATTGGTACCAAGCAAACCGTTTTGACGCCGCTGTTCCAGGATTCTTTCTAGTTTATCGTGAAGATGCAAATACTCACCGCGCAGATACAAAAAACCCTGCCTGGCACCGATAATCGCCGCACATACCGCCATACCTTCAAAAACCTGGTCGGTATAAGAGTTTAATAGCACCCGGTCCTTAAACGTACCCGGCTCACCTTCGTCCGCATTACAAACCACATAACGCTCAGTCTGCGGTTCCTCAGAGCAAAACTTCCACTTGGTTGCGGTTTTAAATCCGGCACCGCCACGTCCACGCAAACCCGAGCCATCAACTTCTGCTAGTGTTGCCTTGATACCTCGATCAATCATGGCTCTGAGCGCTGCACCTTGTACATACGGCTGATTCAGCAACAAGCCCGATTTGTAAATATTATCATCAACTTGGAATAATTCAGACGGCCATTCCACCAGCGGTTTTTGTTGATTAATTAACGCAGCGATTTGATCACAGGCTGGTTGATCTAATCGGGTCAAAGCATAGCCGTTAACCAAGCCAGCAGGTCCTTGATCACACATGCCTGTACAGGACGCATTGCCCAGACTGACTAGGCCATCTTCTCTGACTTCGCCGACAGTAACACTGAGGATTTTCGCCAGATAATCAAGTAGGTTTTTCTTGCCCAGCATATGATCAGTGATGGAATCGCTGATCAATAGCTCGTATTTTCCTCTGGGGGATAGATGAAAAAAACTGTAGAATTCAACGACACTGATAATTTGTGTGCGGGGAATGTTTAGCAGTTCTGATAGCTGCTCTATCGCGTCTTTCGGGATATAATGATAGCGGTCTTGTATTTCTCGTAGCATTTTTAACAAATGCGTAGACTGATGCTGGTTATTTTCTGCGATACACTGAATAAACTGTTTCACTTTATCTCCCTAGCTTTATCTTTCTGGATTTTTGAATATGATATTAGCGAATTGTTACATTAAGGCTATTCCCTTACTACAATTAACTATATCTTAATATCTTATTATTTCAAAATTAACCAATAACTCGGTGAAGACTTTTCATCACTATGACCAGGCAAAAACTCATGGAAAAAAAATCGACTTCTTTCAAAGCGGCATTGTTATTTCCAAACCATACTATTGCCTATTTTTACAGCCAGATTGAACAACAAAAACAGATTTTACAGTGTATACATGAGGTGTTACCTGTTGCGATAGCTCAACACGTATTGCACTGTATTATTAATGACAAAAAACTACTAATCTATACTGATACGGCAGCTTGGGCATCGCAACTGCGTTTTTATAGCAGCACAATACTCGCAGCTATCGCGCCATTAACCAGCGTATCAATCTCGATCATGCAGATTAAAGTTAGGCTAGAGACGTTGCCGACAACGTCATGTGCACCCGAAAGGAAGCCGATTATTCCTTCAGGAGAACAAATAGCCTTTATTCAAGAATTCGGCTTAACTATTTCAGATGAACAATTGCAACGATCACTGTTAAAGTTAAGTGCTACCCTGAAAAAATTATCAATCCCTGCATGATAAACGTGGCAGGGAAATTTTTTTTATGCTTCAGGCCTCGGTGACTCTGCTGATCGCATAAATGAAATAGGGGCGTTTTCTTCATCGTCAAAAGTCACCATTTCCCAGGCTTCTTTATCGTTTAATAACGCGCGAAGTAATTTGTTATTCAAACCATGTCCGGATTTATATCCGGTAAACTCACCAATCAAGCTATGTCCCAACAGATATAAGTCACCTATCGCATCGAGAATTTTATGTTTAACGAATTCATCGGCATAGCGTAAGCCATCTTCATTAATAACCTTATCATCATCGACTACAATCGCATTATCGAGACTACCACCTAAAGCTAGATTATTTTCTCGCAACCTCTCAATATCTTTCATAAAGCCAAATGTTCTAGCTCGGCTTACTTCCTTAACAAAAGTTGTTGATGAAAAATCCATCGTCGCGGTTTTTACATGCTCTTCAAAAGCAGGGTGTTCAAAATCAATGGTAAAAGTGACTTTAAAACCTTCAAATGGTTCAAAAGCAGCCCATTTATCGCCATCCTCAACTCTTACACTGCGCTTTATCCGGATATACTGTTTTGGACTGTCTTGTTCTTCAACCCCTGCCGATTGGAGCAAAAATACAAAAGGCCCGGCACTACCATCCATAATAGGAACCTCGGCAGCACTCACATCTATAATTGCGTTGTCTATGCCTAATCCTGCAAAAGCTGAAAGCAAATGCTCTATGGTTGATATTTTTACATCACCTGCAACTAAGGTTGTTGATAGTATGGTTTCGCCAACATTTTCAGGTGTTGCTTCAATCGTCACTGGAGTTTCTAAATCGACTCTGCGAAATCTGATTCCGGTATTTGCTTCAGCAGGACGTAAGGTTAAATAAATCTTATCGCCCGTGTGTAGCCCTACACCTGTTGCTCTGATTGTGTTTTTTAAAGTTCGCTGTTTAATCATAAAATCAATAACGCTAAGTAAAGAGGGCAAAAGGTGCGAATTCTACCACAATCAGACTCAAAAACGGAGATCAAAATCTTTGCCCATTAGTCAGCTTGGCGTCTTAAAAAAGCTGGAATATCCAGGTAATCTAAATCCATATCTTTTTTAGGCTGTGCGCCAAAACGAGATTCTCTGCCTTCAACTTTATTTTGACGCATGACCGTCGGTTTATCCAGGCCTTCATAACTGACTTCACCGGCTGCATTTTGATTAACGAACCCAACTGTTACTTTTGATGCAAGTTTAACTATGGGTGCGGAGGGCAAGCCCATGCCCGTAGCAACAACCGTTACTTTAATTTCATCATCTAACTCCGGATTAATCGACATACCTATTTTGATAACCGCATCCTCAGAGGCAAATTCGTGAACAATATTCCCTACTTCATCGAATTCCGCAATACCCATATCTGCAGCAGAAATATTAACTAAAATCCCACGTGCACCTTGTAAGTTAATATCTTCTAGTAATGGACAGGCAATGGCTTGCTCTGCCGCTTCACGAGCACGATATTCACCTTTTGCGGATCCTGTACCCATAATCGCCGCTCCCATACCGGACATTACGGTTCTAACATCGGCAAAATCGACGTTGATCATGCCAGGATGCACTATCAGCTCGGTAATGCCCTGCACAGCATCCAGCAATACATCGTTAGCTGCTTTAAATGCATTCACCAAAGATACATCACTGCCCAGTACCGGCAATAATTTTTGATTGGGAATGATGATTAAGGAGTCTACGAATCTTTCAAGCTCTGTTATACCTTGTTCCGCAGTTAACATCTTTTTTTTGCCTTCAAATGAAAACGGTTTGGTTACTACCGCAACAGTTAATATACCCATGCTTCTGGCAATTTCGGCAATAACAGGAATCGCACCGGTACCGGTGCCACCGCCCATACCGGCAGTTAAAAATACCATGTCAGCACCTTGTAAAACTTCCTTGATGCGTTCTTTGTTTTCGTCGGCGGCCATTCTTCCAACTTCTGGATTGGTGCCTGCACCCAAACCCTTGGTTAATTCGACACCCAACTGAATAATCGTATCAATATTTAATTTACTCAGCGCCTGTGCATCGGTATTTGCACAAATAAACTCAACCCCCTCCACAAGACTGCCAACCATGTGACTAACTGCATTACCTCCACCACCGCCAACACCAATAACCTTGATGACCGCATGATCGTTGCTCACATCCATTAATTCATATTTCATTGCCATTGCCGTTGCACCTTAAGTTATTTTTTATTAAAAGTTACCTTGAAACCAATTTTTCATTTTCGAGAACACACTGGGTCCGTCTGAGTCGATAACTCTGCCTATACCTTGATGTTCTTTTCCATACATTAACAACCCAACCCCTGTAGAGTGAATAGGATTTTTGACCACCTCGGTTAACCCGGTGACATTTTGTGGCCCCCCCATACGCACCGGCATATGAAAAATTTCTTCCGCCAAATCAATTAATCCCATTACTTTTGAACTACCCCCGGTTAGCACTATCCCGGCAGCAATTGACTCTTCATAGCCACTACGTCTTAATTCCGATTGGACCAGCAACATTAATTCTTCATAACGAGGCTCAATAATCTCAGCCAAATTTTGTGTTGAAATTTTGCGTGGTGCCCTATCGCCAATACTGGGCACCTCAATAAATTCATCAACATTTGCCAACTGTGTCAAAGCACAGGCATACTTTCGCTTAATATCCTCGGCATTCAACGTTGGTGTACGTAACGCTACAGCTATATCATTAGTCACTTGATCCCCTGCTATAGGTATCACCGCTGTATGTTTTATTGCGCCTTCGACAAAAATAGCAATATCTGTAGTACCGCCTCCAATATCAATCAGACAAACGCCCAATTCTTTTTCATCTTCTGTTAACACCGAATTACACGATGCAAGTTGCTCCAACACAATATCATCGACTTCCAGACCACACCTCTTAATACACTTGACGATATTTTGTGAGGCACTGACACTCCCGGTTACCATATGAACTTTAGCCTCCAAGCGTATGCCCGACATTCCAATAGGCTCCTTGATGCCTTCTTGTAGATCAATCACAAATTCCTGAGGCAAAATATGTAAGATTTTTTGATCCGCAGGAATTGCTACAGCCCGCGCAGAATCAATTACTCTATCGATATCATATTGTGTGACTTCCTTATCTTTAATCGCAACGATACCGTGAGAATTAAGACTACGGATATGACTGCCTGCGATGCCGGCATAAACTGATTTTATCTGACATCCCGCCATTAATTCCGCTTCTTCAATAGCACGCTGTATTGATTGCACGGTTGATTCCAGATTAACTACAACACCTTTTTTCAGACCGCGAGATGGTGTAGATCCAATACCGATTATTTCTATATTGCCATCACTGGTAATCTCACCAACTATAGCCGCGACTTTGGACGTGCCGATGTCAAGTCCGACTATTAAATTACGTTCTGTTTTTTTCGCCATGTTGTTTACTCTGTATCACCTTTTGATTAACCATCTATTTCACGTTACGGATTGGCACATTCTTTTGACGGCCAAGGATGGCGGAAGTATCGCTATCGGTAGAAAATCGATGCGACCAGTCGATTTCTTCAGTTTCAGGGTACCATGAAACGGCATATCCATTGGGATATCTCAAGTCAACTATTGCCATTTTTTCAACTTGTTCTGGTCCTAGTACGTCTAGTGTTTTTAAAAATCGCTGTAGTTTTTTTAATTGCTCATTTCGTCCCAGCAATATTTCCAAGCCTGTTGTTAATTTAATTTTCCAGGCCCAGCGATCATTAATAGTAAACTCCGCCATTTTCATGGACTGATCAGCTAATGCTGTATTAATCCCTTTCATTATTTCTAGGGTCTTCACCTGTTGCAGCTCAGGTCCTTGCAAGAGTGGCAAAGTCTTAAATGGATCCATGTTCTTCGGGATGATTATCTCGCCTCTTGCGCTAACTAGTCTTTCCGATCCCCAGCGTACATAGGGCTTCTTTTCACGTATTTTGATGTCTATGGCATCAGGCCAGACGCGCTTAATTGTCACGGTATCTACCCAAGTCAATTCTGAAACAGCTTGGTGAATTGTCTGCATATCGGCATCAAAAAAACTGGTCATCACCAAGGGCTGTAAAGCCGTCTTTATCTCATCCTTACTGAGGTATTGAAATACTCCTTCGGTGCGCACATATTTAATCGGTATACTTCTAACGCCGAAATTTGCAAACCAGCCCACGCCAGCCACTACCAATACGGTCGTCATAATTTTAACCACGATCATAACAAATCTGCCTGGGGCGGGTTTACACTTACCTGCAACTAGTTTCTAAAATACGCCAGACCAATTCTTCAAAATTCATACCCGCCTGCTTGGCTGCCATAGGCACTAAACTGTGATCAGTCATGCCGGGTACGGTATTTACTTCAATCAACTGGTATTGGTTCACGTCATCAATAAATACATCTACTCTTGCCCAGCCTTCTACTCCAACTACCTTACAGGCAGTTACTGCCAGATCCCTTAACAGGTATTCCTGGTCTTGGCTCAAGCCACAAGGACAATGATATTGCGTCGTGGTCGCTTGATATTTAGCTTCATAATCATAAAAAGCGTTGGGCGTTTCTAAGCGTATAACCGGTAGCGCCTCTCCATCCAGCACTGCAATAGTATATTCCTTTCCGCTAACCCAAGCTTCGGCATAGACATCACAGTGAAATTTTTTTGCCAGGGTTAAGGCCGAGGACAATTCATTCCGATTGCTGGCTTTGCTCATACCTATACTGGAACCTTCCTGGGCAGGCTTGACGATAACAGGAAAACCAAGCTGTGCTATGCAGTTATCGAGATCAGCTTCGTCTTTCAATAAACACCACAGAGGCGTGACTAGTCCGTAACCCTGCCAGCACAGTTTGGTTCTAAGCTTATCCATCGTTAAGGCAGATGCCATCACGCCGCTGCCGGTATAGGGAATTTTCAGTACGTCCAGCACCCCTTGCAATACACCGTCTTCGCCGCCTCGTCCGTGAATAACGTTAAATACCCGATCTATCTTTAATCCTGCCAAGGCATCAATAGGACTGGCTATGACATCAATAGCAATCGCATCGACGCCCTTGGCTTTTAAAGCGCGATAAACAGCTGCCCCACTTCTTAACGAAACCTCTCTTTCCGCCGCCGAGCCACCCATCATCACTGCAACACGACCGAACTGTTCAGGTTTATTTACTGTCATTGTTTTCATCAATTTTTGCGCGAGACACCCCGTCCTTCAGGTCGGGGAGGGATAGCGTGTCGGCGTTAGCCGACCCAACTCACGCAGCTCCTATTGCGTTTGCTATCTTGGGTTGAAACTTGTACCCATAACCATCGTTGCGGGCAATAAGT
>CANNNV010000039.1 GCA_947506155.1 Methylococcaceae bacterium | reverse complement strand
ATCAGTCATTGGGTTATAAAACACCCAGTGTGGTCTATCAAACGGCAACCGGCGGCGGGGCAAAGATCGTAGATAAATACGGGGCGACAGAAGCATCTGTTCCCGTATGAAAGTTGGGACAGCGCCATTCAGCTGGAGTGCGAACAGGTCTCTATCTTAAATTAAAGCATTATTTGTCTGGACAATGGGGCCACTTTACTACAGCTTGGGAAATCTTCGACAGCTTAATTACAGTTGCTTTAGCATACCTAGACCATTTGGCTTTTTGACTAGTTGCAACTGGGCTTTAAAGCGTTTTTGGACGCCTTCAACATGGGAGATTACGCCTACGGTTTTTCCGTGGGTATGTAAGCCTTCCAGAGTGCTGATCACTGTGTACAGTGTTTCTGCGTCCAGATTACCAAAGCCTTCATCGAGAAATAACGAATCCACAGATTTGCCGTTATTAGCCAGTTCAGACAATCCCAGAGCTAACGCCAGACTCACGACAAAACTCTCTCCACCGGATAAGGTTTTGGGCAGTCTATGTGCATTACCCTGATAAGTATCCTCGATTTCTAGCGCTAGACCCTGTTCACTGAAAATTTGCCGTAAATAATAACGGCCGCTGATTTTTTCCAGCACGGCGTTGGTTTGGGACAATAACTGCTCAGCCACCCGTTTTTGAACCCGGCGACGAAAGTCCATGCCAGTTTCCTCAGCTATTTGAGCCACTTCGGCGCTGCATTGCTGAACAAGTTCTTGTTGCTCTTGTAACTGAACCTCTATCGCCTCGGCTTTTTGTTGAAACTGTTTTTGCTCTTTCAATAATTGCTCCAGACGCTGTGTCTCCAGATCAGCTATCGCCATTTTTTCGCTAATACTTTTTAGCTGAGCATCGAGTAATTCGGAATTTAATTCAGGTGCAAGCTGGGCATTTTCATTGTCCAGTTTTAACCTCTCTTGCTCTAACTCTAAGGTTTTTACCTCAATTACTTGCTCCAATTCCGCCAAGTGCTGTTCTAGTTCTGACTGATGTTGTAACTGCTCCAGTATGCCAGAAAGCTCATCTAGACTGGTAAATTGTGTGCCTTGTATTTTGTCTTGTAACCCCTGTTTTAACGCGCTGACTTCTGCTTCTAGCTGGATAATTGAATGCTCCTGTTCTGCCGACATTTTTTGTTTTTCAAGTAACATCAGATGTAAGCCGATAATTTCTTCATTTTGTAATTGGGCGCTGTAATGCTGAAGTTTTTCAGTGCAATTAGCTATCTCGAGCTGGCAATGAGCTGATTTTTCAGTCAACGCTTGCAGATCTTCGGTTAAGCTTTTTTGACGAAAAATATGGCCCTGATAATCCTGCCGACGCTTATTTAGTCGATCAAATAACCCATCTTCTTTGTTTTTAGCAGGCATTTTTTCGCCCAACACCATTAATTGCGCCTGCACCTGGGCAGTCAACTGTTGCTCTTTTAGCTTACAGCTAGCCAAGACAGCGGCGTAATCGTTTTCTTCCACGGGTCGATCTCGCCGTTCAGATTCCAATTGCTGAGTATTCAGTTGCAAGCGTTCAATCGTAACCAAGCCTTTAGCGATCAAGGCTGTCAATTGTTCGATAGTCGCTTGCTTGGTTTTATAGTCGGAAACCACGCTGGTGATGGTTTTTAGTTCACTTATTTCGGTGTTTAACAGGCGTTTCATCACACTTAATTTGTTGATATTTAATTCTTCACTTGCTGTATAAAGTCGATTGCACAAGGTTTGCCATTGAGATCTTATCCTAACTAATTCGGTTTGATTGGCCTGATTTTTTTCCGCCTGTTTTTTTGCTACCTTAAGCTGTTGCGATAGCTTGCTGGTCGCCACTATCAGGTTTTTTAGTTTCGTTTGCTGATCTGATAACGCCTGTTGAGAATTGGCCTGTCTAGGCGGATATTCAGTAAAGGGATGCTCGGTTGCGCCGCATAAGAAACAAGGTTCGCCATCGACAAGATGCTGCCGGTCTTGGGTCATTTTTTTAAATAAAGTTTCGCGGAAAACAGCAGTTTCCAGCGTCAGTTTAATATTTTCTTCTCGGTCGACTTCCTGCTCTAGCGCGGCACGCTGTGATTCCAACGCATCAATATCGTGATCCGGTTGCTCTTTACCATCAAACATACCAAAAAAATTAAAGCCGCTGCCGGTCAATTTTTGGTTCGCGCTGGCTAGATTTTTCAGCTCTCGAAAATCCTTAATCCGTTCCTGCTGATCTTGCAAAAGCCCCTCAAGTTCAGCCAGATTTCTGCCCTGAGCTAGCTCAGTCAATACCTTTTCCGCTAACAGTAATTTACGTTTTAATTCAGCAATTCTCTTGTTTTCCTGGGCTATCGCAGCTTGATTGTTGTTTAGCGATGCGTTGGTATTTTTTGACCATTTAGCGACAGCTTTTTGTTTTTCTGTTAATGCAGTCAGCTCAGTTCGGAGTTTTCTTAATTGACCGATTTCGGGAAAGCTGGTCTGTAAGGATTCGTCCACGAGATGTACTGTCACCCAGCTTGATACCGTAGCCAGTACAGCCGTTTTTTCATCCAGCTGTATACCTAAAGATTGCCATAAATCGGATTCGGACTGTTGCTGGGCTGTCAGCTGACCTATCTGAGTTCTTAGGCCAGTTAGCGTTTCCTGCTGTTTGGTAAGCGATTTTCCGGCCAAATCCTCTGTAGGCGGTTTGTTCATGTCGATGCGTTCTTGCAACTGCTTAAGTTCGTCCTGGAACTCGGCTAATATTGCTTTGCCCTGATCAAGCTGATGATTTTTTTCTTCAAGCACCTGCATCTGATCGTTAAACAATAAAGCGTCTTGAGCTTCAGTCAGCTGATCCAGATTCTGCTGGTCAGTTGTCAGCTGCATTTTAGCTTGGTGCAGGCTTTTTTCCTGATCAGAAATTTTACTTTGTAAAATCCATACCTGTTCCAGTATGACTTGCTGCTGTTTTAGTTGGCTTTGCTCGTCACCTAACTCGGCCGTTTGCTCAATAAAATCGCTTAAATCATGTTCGCAGGCTACACGCTTTTCCTCGTCCATAACCGGCACAATAGTTAAATCTTGTTTTAAATAATCCAGACGTTGTTGCGCATCGGCAGCCTTCTCAAGGATTTCAGTCTTATAATCTGTGTAAATATCAGCGCTGATGATTTTTTCGAGAATATCCATACGCTCATTGTCTAGCGCATTTAAAAATGCAGCAAAATCGCCCTGAGCCAAGAGTATTGAGCGGGTAAAATTACGAAAATTCATGCCGGTAATTTCAGTAATTTTCATGCAAACTTGCTGCGGCGTAGTCGCCAATACTTCGTTATCACTTAAGCGGATCAATTTCATTTCGGGCGATGATAAATCAGTTTCTGGATTTGAATTTTCCCGTTGCACTTGCCAGCTAGATCGATATTTTTCCTGATTCAGCACAAACTCAATAGTCGAATAACACTCAGTGGTATGCTGAGTCATAACATGCTTGGCTGGTCGATCAAAACGAAACGTCTCGCCATACAAGCCCAGTGTAATTGCATCTAAAATACTAGATTTTCCCGATCCATTGGGGCCAGTAATGGCAAAAACTCCAGACGCTGTAAAAGGCGGTCGTTCGAAATCAATCCGATTGTCACCTTCCAGCGAGTTGATGTTTTTAAAGTTAATATTGAGTATCTTCATAAGTGTTTGTTTTATATAGCGGTATGTTGGCACTATGTAAAATCTGGTACTTGTCTTGGTACTCAATTTTACTGAGCTTACATGATACACGATGCGGTCGCTTGAGAAAACACGGCACAAAAAAGCTATAATTCAGCCAAGGATGTTGGCAATACTTAGGAATGAGTGGGAGCAGGCTTATTCGCCCCTACATGCCGTAGCACCTTAAACTTGCTCAAGTTAAAATATGTAGGCTTCTTGCACTATAATTTTTTTACAAAAATTAACCGCTCGAAATATATAGCGCTTGAAAAGTTTTTTTATCGTGGTAAGTTGGCAGACCGGGTTGATCACTGCTATTAAATTGTCGGTTTTTAATTTTCAGCGCTTAAAAAGTGAGCGCGCTAACTTATACTGCGATTGTTTGTATCTATGAGTTTTGGTGATGATCAGGTAATATGCTATTAGCAAAAAACTGAAAATAATAAAAAATTACAATAGTGAGGATAAGAGATGAGTAATGAAGAGAATGCTACAAAAACGGTAGATGCTGCAAAAGAAACGGCCGGCAAGCTGTTTTCATTAATGATGGATTTAAAGGAAAAAAACGCAAAAGTTTTTTTTGGTGCTGTTGGCGGTTTAGTTTTGCTGCTAATTGTTATTATGATGAGCGGAGGTGGTGATTCAAACATTGTTTCTAGCGCTAAGATCAAAAATCTTGTTACCGGGCAACGCTATGTTTTAAAAAACCCCAATACTTATGAAATTGAATCGCCTATCCAGTTGCTTGCAGTGCCAGGCGCTATAGCGGCATTTGATGACAGCGAAGATGCCGATAAAGGTAAGCCAGAGTCTTGCAGACGCATAGCTCAGGGAACAGCAGTATCTATTTTAGATTTCCAGGATTTTGCAGGCAAAAAGAATGCATTTGTTAAAGTTCAAGTTGAAGATGGTCAATGTAAAGATAGTTCAGGTTGGGTTTTAGCAATTGATGTTCAATAAAAGTTGACAGTCTTTAAAAAAACCGTATAATGGCTAAATAAATTGCAACGCGGGAATAGCTCAGTGGTAGAGCACAACCTTGCCAAGGTTGGGGTCGCGAGTTCGAATCTCGTTTCCCGCTCCAATTAATTTAAAAAAAGCCGCTATAGTTAGCGGCTTTTTTATTTCCCTGTTAGGGCTGCGTAGCAAAATGGTTATGCAGTGGCCTGCAAAGCCATCTACGGCGGTTCGATTCCGCCCGCAGCCTCCAAAGTGGATTCAAAGTATATTTAAAACCCGCAAGCTATCTGGCTTAGCGGGTTTTTTATTGCCTGGTAAAATACAATTTACTAGATTTTTTAAAAAATTATTGTAAGGCTGATGTTTACTTATGCGCCAGCATCAAATTATTCGCTTTGGGCTAAATCTATCTTATGATCAATATTTTAGGGTTTATCAGGGTATAACCAAAAATATTTCCATTATCGCCGATGATGGCAGGCGAGTAGCTTTTCCAGCAGGAAAAGTTCAGATTTTTTTGACCAGGGAAGGTATTAACGGATATTTTGAAATGGAATTAACCGCAGAAAATAAATTCGTCAGTATTAGAAGGCTGTAATGATCCCACAACCAAAAAACACCTGTCATTTTTGATTAAGAAAAACAATGAAAACACTATTAAACAAAAGCGTTATGACCAACGCTGTCTCGATCATGATTATTATTATCGGTTATACCAGCGCTATACCATTCATTAAATCCATTGGTTTTTTTGCGCTGTCCGGGGCAATTACCAATTGGCTGGCCATTTACATGCTATTTGAGAAAGTGCCTTATTTATACGGTTCAGGCGTGATACCGGCGCGGTTTGAAGAGTTTAAGTTGTCGATCAAGCAGCTGATGATGGAGCAGTTTTTTACTGCAAGCAACATCGAGCAGTTCATTGAGACTGAGGAGCAGCAAGGCAAAAACCTGTTGAATCTGGAGCCGTTGTTAAATGCTGTTGATTACGACAAGGTTTACGAAGGCTTAGTCTCATCGATTATGGATTCTTCTTTTGGCGGCATGTTGATGATGATGGGTGGTGAAGAAGCACTGGTGCCCTTAAAAGAGCCATTTACCGAGAAAATGAAAGTCACGTTGAGCGAAATGGTCGAGTCTGACCGATTTAAAGCTGCATTAAAACAGGGGTTGGATGCGCATAAAATTGGCGGTGATATAATCGGTAAAATCGAAACCGTAATTGATAAACGCTTAAGTGAATTAACTCCGCAATTGGTTAAGGAAATGGTTCAAGCTATTATCCGTGAGCATCTGGGTTGGCTGGTTGTTTGGGGTGGTATTTTTGGCGGCTTGATGGGCGCCTTATTTGTTTTCGCCTGATGGAAACAGTGGAGCTAGCTTTTGAGGAGTTTGGCAGTCCAGATAATAGTCCACTGATTATTCTGCATGGTTTTTTTGCCTCTTCGCGTAACTGGCGGCAGGTAGCGTTAAAGCTATCTGCGCGGTTTCATGTTTTTGTGCCGGACCAGCGCAATCACGGAATGTCACCTCATCATTGCTTGCTGAATTACCCAGCCATGACAGCCGATTTGTTGCGTTTTATGGACGCGCGCGATTTGGACGTAGCGCATTTGCTGGGCCACAGCATGGGTGGCAAGGTGGCGATGTGGTTTGCGCTTTCAGCACCGCACAGAGTAGAGAAATTGATTGTGGCTGATATTGCGCCGGTTAGCTATGCACACAATTTTGACTCTACGATCCTGGCGCTAAAAGCGCTGCCACTGACTCAAATCAGTAATCGGAAGCATGCCGAAATGCTGCTGGCACCTAGTGTGCCTGAGCTTGGTTATCGCCAATTTCTGTTGCAAAACCTGATTTTAAAAGACGGCAATTATTGTTGGCGGGTTGATCTGGATATTTTTCACCGGACATCCCACTATATCGCCGCATTTCCAAGCACCGATCATTTTTCAGCTTATGCCGGGGCAGCATTATTTGTTGCAGGAGGCTATTCAGACTATGTTAAGCCTGAAGCTATAAGCTCTTTATTTCCAAAAGCCGCTATCAGCACCATAGACGGTGCCGGGCATTGGTTGCATGTACAGCAACCGGATATTTTTACAGCGCAGGTTGAAAGGTTTTTAGTTTAAAATGAACGGCTCTTTATTTAAGGGGTAGAGGTAGTCAACTGCTGTAATCGGCGGCTGGTTTTTAATGGTCTGTATTGTGAGTATGTCTTAAGATGAATCAAAAAATAAAAAAAGCAGTTTTTCCTGTTGCGGGTCTTGGAACTCGCTTTTTGCCAGCCACCAAAGCCAGTCCCAAGGAAATGTTGCCGGTAGTGGACAAACCTTTGATCCAGTATTGCGTTGAAGAAGCGGTGGCTGCTGGTGTGGATACGATTATATTTGTCACGGGCCGTAGTAAAAATGTGATTATGGATCACTTTGACAAAGCCTATGAACTCGAAAATGAGTTGATTATCAGGGGTAAGACTGAAACCTTGAAAATGATTCGGGAAATGATGCCTCCAAATGTGTCCTTCGTGTTTATACGTCAGCCTGAGGCCTTGGGTTTGGGGCATGCAGTGCTGTGTGCGAAATCTGTCGTGGGTGATGAGCCGTTTGCAGTGATTTTGGCTGATGACTTGATTACCAACAGGGGTGGTGTCGGCTGTTTGACCCAAATGGTTGAGCAATACGAAAAAAATCAATGCAGTATTCTGGGTGTGGAGCGGGTTAATGCCCAGGAAACTGATAAATACGGTATTGTCAAAACTAGAGAAATTTCTTCGTCGTTAGGTCAGGTTGAGCTGATCGTTGAGAAACCAGCACCAGAGCGCGCTCCGTCAAATCTCGGGGTGGTCGGGCGCTATATTTTAACGCCGGCAATTTTTAACAAGATTGAAACAACCGAACGCGGTGCAGGTGGCGAAATTCAGCTGACTGATGCTATCGCTGCGCTAATGACCGATCAGCAGGTTTTGGCTTATGAATTTGAAGGCAAACGTTATGATTGCGGATCCAAGCTCGGTTATTTACAGGCAACTGTTGAATTTGGCTTGACACATGATGAGCTGAAAGGAGATTTTTTGAATTATTTAAAGAACCTGGTTCTTGATTAAGTACCCATTGGGTAACTTAATCTGGATTTGACGAAACTGTTGTTTCCATATAACATTACGCGGTTATGTTGACTCGATTACCTGAATATATAGATCCCTTGCATCTTGCTGATAAGCGAGGTGAACTGAAAGGGCAAATACCCATAAGTAGCCTGGACCGTTTAGCAGATTTGCTATTTGACGATTCCGGAGCTGTAACTGTGGATCTTTTTTTTGGCCGGGAAGGGCGGTTGGCCAAAATTGAGGGAGAAATAGAAGCGGTTTTTCAGCTTGAATGCCAAAATTGCCTGCAGGCAGTGCAATATCCGGTTAAAAGCAGTATCAAGCTGGGTATTGTTATGTCTATAGATCAAGCCGACCGATTACCCGAGGAGTATGAGCCGCTGTTAGTTGAAGAGGGGAAAATGCCTCTAAAAAACATTGTTGAAGACGAGTTGTTACTTGTTTTGCCTGCATTCCCCAGGCATGAACACGATTGTCTCGCCCATAAATCAAATAATAAGATAGATTTATTGCCCGATAAACAGCAGTCAGCTCCCGAAAACCCTTTTTCCATCCTAGCCAAATTCAAAAATACTGGAGATTTATAATGGCCGTACAAAAGAGTAAAGTATCACGTTCAAGACGTGGCCAACGTCGTTCACACGATGCGTTAACTGGCAGAACCCTGTCTTTAGATCCTATTACAGGCGAAACTCATATCCGTCATCATATGACGCCCGATGGCTTTTTTAAAGGTCGTCAAATTGTAGGCGGTAACATCGAAGAATAAAATCTTCTCGTCTTGTAACACGATGATATGCCGAAGCTGATCCAATCGGGTCAGGTTCGGCTTTTTTATAACAACTCAGGGGTTATCCGTAAGCGTGAGTCTAACAATTTCGATTGATGCAATGGGCGGGGATTACGGTCCTGACGTTACCATTCCCGCTTCATTGGATTGTTTAAACAACAATCCTGACTTAAAACTAATTTTAGTGGGTGACGAAGCTGTACTCAAGCCGCAGTTAACCCAGGCTTTTATCGATTATCCAGATAGACTTACCATTGTGCACGCCTCTCAATGCGTAGAAATGGATGAGTCTCCCGCCAAAGCGTTAAAAAACAAAAAAGATTCGTCAATGCGGGTTGCAATCAATTTGGTTCGTGACGCGCGCGCCGATGCCTGTGTCAGCGCCGGGAATACCGGAGCGTTAATGGCTACCGCCCGTTTTGTGCTTAAAATGATCCCCGGTATTGATCGACCTGCAATTATTTCTACATTGCCATCAATTAACGGCCATACCCACGTACTTGATCTGGGTGCAAACGTAGATTGCACGGCCGAGCATCTTTTTCAATTTGCAGTAATGGGCGCTGAACTGGTTAAGGCGGTTGAAAATATTGACAATCCCAGAGTGGGTTTGCTCAATATCGGCGAAGAAGACATGAAAGGTAATGAGCAAGTTAAAGCTGCTGCAAAATTACTAGAAAATTCGTCGTTAAATTATATAGGCTATGTTGAGGGCAATTCCTTGAATGCTGGCAATGTCCAGGTCGATTTGATTGTGGCAGATGGTTTTGTCGGTAATGTCGCACTTAAATCTATTGAAGGCGCAGCAAAAATGATCGGCACGGCATTAAAAGAGGCTTTTGGAAAAAATATCCTGACCCAGTTGGCGGGATTACTAGCCTATCCGGTGCTTAAATCCTTTAAGAAACGGATTGATCCGCGTTTGTACAACGGCGCAAGTTTTTTAGGCTTGCGTGGATTGGTGATTAAAAGTCATGGTGGCGCTGATGTGCTGGCATTTAAAACGGCGATTCATCTTGCTGAAATTGAAGTTAAAAAAGATGTAATCAAGAAAATAAGCGAACAAGTCGAAAAGACGTTGGCTCTGAGGGAGAGCGCATGATTCGTTATTCAAGAATAATCGGTACCGGTGGCTATTTGCCGGAAGAAGTACGCACCAACGAGCATATATCGCAAACGGTTGATACATCCGATAGCTGGATTTTTGAGCGCACCGGTATTAAAAGCCGTCGCATTGCCGGAGCTGATGAAACAGCCTCCAGCATGGCTGAAATTGCCGCAAGACAAGCTATAGAAGCCGCAGGCTGTGATGCTGAAGACATTGATTTGATCATTGTTGCGACTGGAACGCCGGATCGTGTTTACCCAAGTACCGGTTGCTTATTGCAGCGGCGTTTAGGCATTAAAAACTGCGTTGCCTTCGATGTGCAAGCTGCCTGTTCAGGGTCAATTTTTGCGCTGAGTATTGCCGATCAATATATAAAGTCTGGCGCAGCGAAGAAAGTTCTTGTCATTGGTTCTGAGCTTTGTTCACGGATAGTTGACTGGACAGATCGGGGGACGTGTATTTTGTTCGGTGATGGTGCGGGTGCCGTATTGCTAAGCGCATCGGATCAAGTTGGTATTTTATCAACACATATTCATTCTGACGGTGAATATGAAGATTTATTATATTGCCCAAATCCTCAGGCGGCGACCGAGACGAATAAAGAGGAAGCCGGCTACATCAATATGCGTGGCAACGAAGTATTCAAAGTAGCCGTTAACACGCTAGGGCGCATCGTCGATGAAACCCTGGCTGCAAATAATATGCAGCAATCTGATGTAGACTGGCTGGTTCCTCATCAAGCGAATACGCGGATTATTGCGGCGACAGCAAAAAAATTAAAAATGTCCATGGATAATGTTATTTTAACCCTTGAGGAGCAAGGTAATACCTCGTCCGCCTCGGTGTTGCTAGCACTTAACGCCGGTGTTCGCGATGGTCGTATTCAGCGCGGACAGGTGGTTTTGCTTGAAGCCTTTGGGGCAGGATTCACCTGGGGTTCTGCATTAATTAAATACTGAGCGGATTGGCATGAATAATCAAACTTATAACCTAGCTTTTGTTTTTCCCGGTCAGGGTTCGCAATCGGTCGGCATGTTAGCCGAGTTGGCGGCGAATTACCCTGAGGTGAAGCGTGTATTTGAACGGGCATCTGACGCACTGGGCAAAGACTTATGGTCTGTTGTTGCAGTAGGTCCGGAGGCAGAGCTGAATCAGACCCATAATACTCAGCCTGCGATGCTGGCTGCTGGTGTGGCTGTTTGGGAAGTCTGGTGTAAGCATAGCGCTGTTCGTCCTTCATGGATGGCAGGGCACAGTCTGGGCGAATATACTGCTCTGGTTTGTTCCGGTGCCATGTCGTTTGAAGATGGCATAAAATTGGTCGCAGCCAGAGGGCGATTAATGCAGGAAGCTGTGCCTCCGGGCATCGGCGCAATGGCGGCAATTTTGGGGTTGGAAGACCACCACGTTGTTAAAGTTTGTGCCGAGGCTGCTGAAGCTGAAATCGTTGCTGCGGTTAATTTTAATTCGCCTGGGCAAGTGGTTATCGCCGGTCATGTTGCTGCGGTAGAAAGAGCCATGCTGGCCGCAAAAACGGCGGGAGCTAAACGTGCGGTATTATTGCCAGTCAGTGTGCCTTCGCATTGTGCATTAATGACCTCGGCTGCCGAGAAACTTGATGAATACTTACAGAGCATTGCTATGGATACGCCGAAAATGACGTTGATTCATAATGTCGATGTGGCCTCGCATAGTGCGCCCGAAGTTATTCGTAATGTATTAAAAGAACAACTTTATAAACCGGTACGCTGGTCTGACAGTATTAAGTTCATGCATGATCAGGGCGTTACTTGTTTTGTTGAATGCGGCCCGGGCAAGGTATTAATCGGATTAAATAAACGTATCATCAAAGATGCTGAGCATCTGTCTATTTATGATCCAGAATCATTGAATAAAGTAATGGAGCAACTTCATGGATAAGCAATTAACTAAACAAGTCGCTTTAGTGACGGGTGCAAGTCGTGGTATCGGTCGGGCCATCGCAGAACGTTTGGCTCAGGATGGATTTTTGGTTATCGGTACCGCGACTACAGACAATGGTGCTGAGTTAATTTCTGCCTATCTGGGCGAACAGGGCAAGGGTTTGACGCTGGATGTAGCTAATCCCGAATCTATTGCTAATGTTATCAAAATCGTTAATGACGAGTTTGGCGCGCCGACTGTGCTGGTTAATAATGCCGGGATTACCCGTGATAATTTATTGCTACGGATGAAGGATGACGAGTGGGATGATATTATCAGCACCAATCTGACGTCGGTTTTTCGGATGAGCAAAGCTGTGCTGCGCGGCATGATGAAAGCCAAAACAGGTCGCATTATCAATATTTCATCGGTAGTTGGTGCGACTGGTAATGCAGGGCAAGCCAATTATGCCGCAGCAAAAGCCGGAATGGTTGGTTTCGCCAAATCCATGGCCAAGGAAGTGGGATCGCGTAATATTACTATCAACACCGTGTCGCCCGGGTTTATAGATACCGATATGACCAAAGAACTAGGTGAGGATATTAAAACCTCCCTGTTGTCATCCATACCCTTGTCTCGCTTGGGTAAAGCTGAAGAAATAGCTCATACAGTCTCATTTCTCGCTTCCGAGGGCGCGGCTTATATTACCGGTGAAAACATTCATGTCAATGGCGGCATGTTCATGCCGTAACCGTTGTGCATGGCTTAATAGTGTGACATTGTTGCAATATCAAGTATAATTCCCCCCGCCGTCTGGGATTTCTGGATACGGGATTTCAAATAAAATCAATAACAATACTAATGTAGGTTCCAGATTAAATATTGGGAAGCTTACATTGTTTGAGGATAATAATTATGAGTAACATTGAAGAACGAGTAAAAAAGATTGTTGCAGAACAATTAGGTGTTAAAGAAGATATCGCTACTGATGCTTCATTCGTAGATGATCTTGGTGCTGATTCTCTTGATACAGTTGAACTCGTTATGGCTCTTGAAGAAGAATTCGAATGCGAAATTCCAGACGATGAAGCTGAAAAGATTACCACTGTTCAGCAAGCTATCGACTACGTAGTAAAAAACGCTTAAAAATTGATGTGTAGGTTGGGTTAGGATTGCACAGTCAGATAGTTCTTCTGGACTATCTACATCCACGTGGCTTATGCCCAACCTACATTAACTAAGCCACTATTCCATCTTCCACTTTCCTTACGGTAAATCACATTGAGCAAACGTCGAGTTGTAATAACTGGATTAGGTGCAATCACGCCTTTAGCTAACACAGTCTCAGCAACCTGGGATGGTATTATTAATGGCAAAAGTGGCATAAGCCCAATCGATTCTTTCGATATTTCCGCTTTCGCCACGACTTTTGGCGGTGTTATCAGAAATTTTGATGTAAGCCAATATATTCCCGAAAAAGACGCCAAGCGCATGGATGGTTTTGTCCATTATGGTATTGCAGCCGGCAGTCAGGCTCTTGAAGATTCAGGACTTGAAGTCACTGAAGCCAATGCCGAGCGTATCGGCGTAGCCATAGGATCTGGTATCGGCGGTATTACTGGCATTGAAGAATGTTATGCAACTTATGATAAAAGTGGCCCGAGACGTATCTCGCCATTCTTTGTTCCCGGCAATATTATTAATATGATTTCCGGTAACCTTTCGATAAAATACGGATTAAAAGGCCCTAATTTTGCTATTGTTACGGCTTGTTCCACAGGAACGCATAACATAGGCGATGCCGCACGGTTAATTAAATACGGCGATGCGGATGTGATGATTGCCGGCGGCGCTGAGCGTTGCACGACATCACCGACAGCCATGGGTGGTTTTGCATCGGCAAAAGCCTTGTCCCGCAGGAATGATGATCCACAAGCCGCTAGTCGCCCGTGGGATAAAGATCGCGACGGTTTTGTCTTGAGTGATGGTGCTGGTGTGGTGGTTCTCGAAGAATTGGAACACGCCAAAGCACGCGGCGCAAAGATTTATGCCGAATTGGTAGGCTATGGTATGAGTGGTGATGCTTATCATATAACAACGCCTTCATCCGGCGGAGAAGGCGCGGCGCGTTGCATGAAAAATGCGTTGCGTGATGCCGGATTAAACGTCAGCGAACTGGACTACATTAATGCTCATGGCACCTCAACGCCAGCCGGAGATCTGGGTGAAACCCAAGCCATGAAAGCAGCCTTGGGCGAGCATGCTTATAAAGTGGCCGTCAGTTCGACGAAATCGATGATAGGGCATTTATTGGGGGCTGCAGGTGGCATAGAAGCGGTACTAACGGCACTAAGCATTAAAAATCAAATTGCCCCGCCAACTATTAATTTGGATAATCAAGACCCTGATTGTGATTTAGACTACGTGCCGAATATCGCAAGAAATATGAAAATTGATGTAGCCATGTCCAATTCTTTTGGTTTTGGTGGCACTAATGGCTCATTGGTTTTTAAACGCTACGAGTAACTGGAATGGGCAATGCTTTTCTGCCCAGACTAAAAAATGATTCTGATCAATGGTGTAAGTAAAGACTCTGTCGACATAGCGGATCGTGGTTTTCAATACGGCGATGGCTTATTCGAAACACTGGACGTTAGAAATGGGCAGCCTGTTTTCCTCGAACAGCATTTAAAACGCTTAAAATCAGGTTGCCAACAACTTTATATTCCTTTTCCAGGCGAAACGCTTCTTAGTCTAGAGGCCAAAAATCTTAGCTGTCAAAAGAGTTCAGGCCGCGCTGTACTTAAAATCATTGTCACGCGCGGTTCGGGTGGGCGAGGTTATCGTCAACCCGAGATCATAGAACCTACTCGTGTATTGAGTCTCCATCCCTATCCTGAGTATCCCGAAAGTTATCAAGAGCAGGGCATCGTTGCCCGTTTTTGCAAAACCCGATTAGGCTTGAATCCTACTCTGGCAGGTATCAAACACCTAAATAGGCTTGAACAGGTGATGGCCAGAGCTGAATGGAGTGACCCCGCTATTCAGGAAGGATTGATGCTGGATATTAATAATCATGTTATTGAAGGAACAATGACTAATTTATTTTACATAAAAAACAACCATCTTTATACCGCCACACTGGCTCAGGCAGGGGTTGCGGGTATCATGCGCAGCATTGTCATATCGCTCTCAGCTGATTGTGGTTTCCCAGTCATTGAGCATATCTTTACTAAAGATGAGCTGTTAGCAGCTGATGAAGTCTTTGTTTGTAATTCTATTATTGGCATCTGGCCGCTCAGAAAAATCGCAACAACTTGTTTCGCCGTGGGCGTGATCACTAAAACGCTTCAAAAACAGTTGAGCAGTTTTATTGGGCCGGAGCTGATCCATGGGCAATAAAATTATCCGCTTTATCTTATTAATTTTGAGTTTTATTGGTGGTTGGTTGTCGACAGATTACCAAAAAGCGTGGTATCAGCCTGTAATATTCGGTGAAACCGCTTACCTGGAAATTGAAAAAGGCGATTCGCTGGATCGTATTACAGAAAAACTAGTCGCTCAAAAATTAAATCTTAACCCTTTCTTGTTTAAGGTCATCGCCATTCAGCAACGGGCGATTAAAAAGTTCAAAACAGGTGAGTACGAGATAAAATCGGGATTAACTGTGCCTGGACTGTTAGCGCTGTTCGTTCATGGAAAAACCAAGCAACATGCCATAACTTTTCCTGAAGGCTGGAGCTTTATAGAAATACAGCATGAAATTGAGCGTAATCCTGATCTTGAGCATACTTTGAGTCCTGCCGATTTTGACAGCGTAATGACTAAACTTGCAGGAGCAGATTTATCGGTAGCCAAGCCTGAGGGTTTGTTTTTTCCAGACACTTATTTTTTTGAAAAACATACCTCGGATCTGTCCTTATTGCAAAGAGCCTACGACAAAATGCAGCGAGTCTTGCAACAGGAATGGCTTAATAAAGCCGAAGGCTTACCATTTAAAACACCTTATGACGTTTTGATTCTTGCTTCGATAGTTGAAAAAGAAACGGCTGCGGTTGCTGAAAGGCCATTGATAGCTGGGGTTTTTATCCGCCGACTAGAACAGAATATGTTGTTGCAAACGGATCCTACCGTCATTTATGGCATGGGTAATAGTTATCACGGCAACATTAAATCCAATGATTTAACTACAGCCACACCGTACAACACTTATGTTATTAGTGGCTTGCCGCCAACGCCGATTGCAATGCCTGGACGTGCAGCAATTTATGCCGCGTTGCATCCTGAGTCCGGTAACAATATTTATTTCGTCGCTCGCGGCGATGGTACCCATGTATTTTCTGCAACATTAAAAGAGCATAATTTGGCTGTTGACAACTTTCAAAGGAAGAAAAAATGATGAGAGGGAAGTTTATTACCCTGGAAGGTGGGGAAGGGGTAGGCAAGACTACTAATCTGGCTTTTATAAAAGATTATTTACAACAGCATGATATTGCTGTTGTGGTGACGCGCGAACCTGGCGGTACTAAACTTGCCGAAAAAATACGACACTTATTACTGGACAATAACAGTGAAGCGATTTCAGAAACAGCCGAGTTATTGATGATGTTTGCGGCCAGAGCTCAGCATATCAAGCATGTGATTGAACCGGCTTTAGCGCATGGGCACTGGGTGCTTTGCGATCGATTTACTGACGCCACCTACGCTTATCAGGGAGGCGGACGGAACATGAAGATCAGCACCATAACTTGGCTGGAGAATTTGGTTCAAGGATCACTAAGGCCGGATTTAACCCTATTGCTCGATGCGCCGGTTGACATAGGCATAGCCAGAGCCAGAGAGCGTGGTGCTTTTGACCGTTTTGAGTCAGAAAAAATCAGTTTTTTTGAAAATGTCAGGCGGGCTTATTTATTACAGGCCGAATTATACCCGGGGCGTATTAAACTGATAAAAGCCAATCAGCCGTTAATCGATGTGCAGCGAAGCATAGTCGAGGTGATGCGGACTTTGATTGGCAATTGTTCAGTTATGCCGGGCAATTTAAAATGACAGAGTTATTACCCTGGCATCAGCAAAGCTGGGTGCATTTGCAGCGTTACATTACGCAACAACGCATTCCTCAAGCTTTGCTGATCACCGGTAATAAAGGTCTGGGTAAGCAGCAACTGGCCCAGCAGTTCGCAGTTGCGTTGCTGTGCGCAAGCCCACAGAACAACGGCTTGGCTTGCGGGCAATGCAGCAGTTGTCTGCTGGTTAATGCCAAAACCCATCCCGACCTTATCCAGATACAGCCGGAGGAACCGGGCAAAGGTATCGGCATCGGGCAGATACGCAGTCTGATTATCCGGTTAACGCTGAAGCCCCAATTTGAGACTTATCGGGTTGTTATCGTCAACCCGGCTGACAAAATGAATAATGCCTCGGCCAATGCGTTTTTAAAATGCCTGGAAGAACCCACTGAACGTACCGTCCTAATTTTGATCACGGAAAAGCCGAGCGTGTTACCGGCAACAGTTATCAGTCGTTGCCAGAAACTGACCATAGCGATACCGGATAAAGAAACAGTAATCGATTGGCTGGATAATTCCCCTGTTTGCAAAAAAGAGCAAAGGGATGTGTTGCACGGCAATGTCTGTTTAGCTCAGGGCGCGCCCCTGCTTGCGCTCGATTATGTTAATGAGCAAACCTTGAGCTTACGTAATGATTGCTTTGATACCTGGCTAGCCATAGCAAAACAGCATAAATCCCCGGTCATGATTGCCGAAGACTGGCATAAATTACCCGGGTCAGCGTTAATATTCTGGATGACATCCTGGCTTATTGATTTGATTAAGTGTTTTTATCCGGCTCAGCTGGAAAGCTTATATAATCCGGACTTACAGGGACGGTTGCAAGAACTGTCGCAACGGCTAGAATTAAAAGGCCTGTATAAATTATATGATTTATTATTGGTAGCACGGCAACGGCTGGATACTCAACTAAATAAACAGTTATTATTTGAAGAAATTTTAATTCAATGGCACGAACTTAACCGGAGCAAATGACCATGGCAGATTCGACGCATGGACAAGGCATATTGTCCCTTTCAATTAAAGATAAAAATGCTTTATACATGGCCTACATGCCTTTTATCACCAATGGCGGACTATTTATTCCGACCAATCGTGAATATGAAATGGGGCAGGAAGTCTTTATGTTGCTTAATTTGATGGATGAAACTGAGCGACTACCGATAGCCGGGAAAATAATTTGGATAACGCCGCGCGGTTCGGAAGGTTATAGAGCAGTTGGTGTCGGCGTACAATTTAGCGATCAGGATAACGGTATGTCACGCAATAAAATAGAAACGTATTTGGCGGGTTCTTTAGAGAATGACCGTTCGACGCATACAATGTGAATCCAGGTCAAATATATATCTGGTTACAATCGCGTGACGGGTTATGTTACCCCGTTGCAACGTTCCCAAAGGCCAAAATTACATTCAAATCCTCAAACATTTCGGACCGGGCAACATCAATGGTGGATTGTCGCTATCGCTCCGAATCCACCTTACGGGTTTTCATGTTCAATCTCCTTGCGTTCCCAAAGCGAGGTCGCCGGTCGCGCAAGCGCAATTCACGAAGCAACCGGGGCCGGACGGGACATGTTGCCCCGTCCGAAACGTTTGAAGACTTCGGGAACGTTGCGATGGTCGCTAAACATTGCAACGGGGTATATACCCCGTCGCGCGTTCGTAGTCGTCGTAATTGTCGGCCATGTTAGATTTTTTAGATTGATAACGCGTAGAAACACAGAATTCGTGGGGTGGTGTGGGACGATTGCTGTAAACCATCGCATATCCTTTGCACGACGGCTTGAGCCATTATTTCATGGGGTATTAATTGTCCAGATTTGACGCCTCGAAGTAGCGCATTAGCCGCTTCTATTCGTGCCTTTGCATAATAAACATAACTTTCATGCTTGATGAATCGATGCACACCGGGTTTAAGCACGCACGTTGAATCAAAATAAACGCTATTAGGAACAGAGGCGATATTGACCAGCAGTACCTGCTTTTCCTCAAAGCCAGGAGCTTCGACAGGGTCTGTCAGTAATACGAAAAGATGTTTGCGATCAGGATCAGTCGTTGGCCCTGATGGAATGAGCAGTGTCGCCCGTTTAAACGGGACAAACAGACTCATAATGCAGCAAATAATTCGTCGATGTGTTGTTGTTCGGTGATATGGTCGGCCAGTCGTTTGGCTTCATCGGATGAGCGGCCCAACGACTGGAACAGCTTTTCAAAGCTGATTGGCCGCGATGAGCCCTGTGGATCTTCCCATTCTGGACAGTGTTGATGGGTGTAATTGCGAATTTCCCAGCGCTTCATGCTGCCGAATTTAGCCCAGATTGATTCCAATACAGAGGTGTCGGCCTTGCTAAGCTCGTCAAGTGCGTCCAATTGCAATTCTGTTTTAAGCGAGAGCTCATGATTTTCTTTTGCAGAAATCAAACTTTCCCATCCATTAGGCCGCGACTCAACATCACCGTCCATGAGGTTCAAAGTCATGGATAGCACCGGGCCATGCGGCATGGACACCAAGCAATCACCCGTCATAGACAAACCGTGTAAACGCAAAGACTCCCTGTCAGCTAGATAAAGCAATTTCATTAGCTTTAAATGCGACATGCGACCGCCTCTTTTATATAAAAAGTAAGCTGCCATTTGGCTGACTTTGCGTTCGTTAAGCACCATGAGGAATAATTCCGCCGATTTTTAAGTTAAGGACTGCACAAAAACGATTATCTAATGCAACCAAGCTGAAATTATAACCAAGATTGCCTGGGGCGTCATTGTTTCATGGCAGGAATAACGTTTACCCCAAAGCTACCAATTGGACTGGCTGCACCTTTAAAGGTTACAAAGTTCCAGCTAATTAGAAAAAGAAGGGGGTGTTGACAGGAAATACCCCGGACACGGGACTTTAAAACCTTCGGACATAAAAAACCGACACATCGGCCGGCTTTCTTCAAGGAAACTCGTGGTGCCCAGCGCTGTAGGACGCTTTCGCGTAGCAAACCGCCACACATACGTAACATCGAAAACAGGTAAGTGAGAAAACACCCAAACATAAAACATTCCAGCGAGGGTTGGTTTAATTCATTACGATGTGGTGGATTGCCTTCGGCGAATCCACCCTACAACAAAACTACGATACATCAGTGATACGCCACACCTTACTGCGTTAATCCGCCTTACGGGTTGCCGCAGATGGTGAAAAAGAGGAAATGACCAGTTCAACAGTCGATGGTTATTCTCGATATAATCCGTGTAATCCATTTCAACAACACAGCATGGCCTATTAAACTTTGTAAGTTTATATTCAATCTGATATATTTAGGCCATGAAAAGAATACAGTTTATAGGTGATTCGCTCAAACACTTACGAGAGTTCCCGGAGGACGCAAAGCACGATATTGGTTATCAACTTGATAAGGTACAGCGAGGAGAGCAACCAGATGACTTTAAGCCGATGCCTTCCATTGGCAAAGGCGTTGAAGAAATTCGTGTGTGGGATGACTCTGGTATTTACCGAGTCATTTACACGGCCAGACTGGCCGATGCCGTCTACATTCTGCATGCTTTCCAGAAAAAAACACAGACTACAGCAAAACTCGATGTCGACCTTGCCAGTAAGAGATACGCCGAACTAATGAGAGGAGTTTAAAAACAGTAAACAATCCCCGACCTAAAGGACGGGGCTTTATGGTAACTAAAATCGTTCCACATTAGGACGGCTTACAGCGCCCCTTGATAGGCTGAAAAGCCTGTCAAACTTAGCGATATTCGACGCCGCATTGACGTCGCTGTGGGATAAGT
>CANNNV010000038.1 GCA_947506155.1 Methylococcaceae bacterium | reverse complement strand
ATAGCGAATGTGAACCACCCGATCCCATCCCGAACTCGGAAGTGAAACCATTTAGCGCCGATGATAGTGTGGCAGTTTGCCATGTGAAAGTAGGGAATTGCCAAGCTCTTAAATCAAAAGCCCAAGTCTTATGACTTGGGCTTTTTTTTTGGTTGAATTTTGTTTCTATTGCAGAGATTACGGTAATTTACGATTTAATTATGGCGCTGTTTAATCGATTATGTCCTTAAATGTTATTAATCTTTGACCAGTTCGCGTAAAATCAGGCATTCAGAATTTCACTACTCATATCGGGCAATACTATGAAAAAGATTTTTTTCTTAATCGCTTTATTGATGGCAGCAACTGCTTTTGCTGATGATGCCAAAAATGAATGGCATAACACGACGCTTTCTGATGCCACAATTAAGAAAATTCAGGACAACCAATATCAATATAAAAAATGTGTTGCCGCTGAAATGCAAAAGCCTACTCATCAGGAGCAGGAAAGCCGCCGGGCGACCGAGGAAATCATGAAACAATGCGAGTCTGTTTTGTCTCAGATGCGCGATATTTATTTGGCCGAAAAAGTGCCAGGGATTATTGCTGACCGCCATTTAAAACAGATGCGTATGCAAACCACACGTAATGTGCTTCAAGGTATGATGTTTGGTGAAGCCGCCCGAAAATCCGGTCAATAACAACTATAAGAGTTTCTTAATAATGAATACTTACGCAATCGATTTATCCTTAAAGCCGACTACCTTTGACTTATGGCATGTTTGCTTGGCCGGCACTGTCGCACTGTTGTCGTTGATACTGATCGTGTTATTGTTATCCATGGTGATAAGCCTGCTGCGTTGCAACAAAAAGTCGACTATTTTGCAGGCTGCGCCAACGCCTGAACCAATAATAAAAATCGTCGAAGTTGAAAAACTGGTTCATGCACCTGCGCCGGAACCTGTTGTATTAAAAGAAGCGACTCCCGATGCTGCTTTACAGTTACTGGGTTTGTTGCAAAAAGAAGCGCGTTTTATCGATTTTATTAAAGAAGATATTACGGCTTTCAGCGATGCGGATATTGGTATTGCCGCTCGTGTCGTTCATGAGGGCTGCAACAAGGCGCTTAAGGAACACTTTACCTTGGCTCCTGTTCGTGGTGAACAGGAAGGTTCTAAAATTACCCTGCCGAAAGGTTTTGATGCTGCTGAAGTTCGCTTAACCGGTAATATCGTCGGTACCGCGCCTTTTAACGGCACTCTGGTTCACAAAGGTTGGCAGGTTACCAGCATACGATTGCCCAAACTGACCCTGGCGCATAATGCGGCTATTGTCGCACCAGCTGAGGTTGAGTTATGAGTCAACTGTTTGATTATAAGAAATCGGAAACCGCCAACCAAGACTTAGCTGAGGAACATTCAGTAAATCAAGCCGATGAAAGTAGTTTCGCTGATTATCCACAAAATGGACCACAGTATTCTGTAGGTATTGACTTGGGTACCACGCATTGTGTTTTGTCTTATGCCGAGCTAGGTATTATCGATGATGAACAATTTTCGCCGCAAGTCATGGCTATACCGCAGCTGACCTCTCCTGGTTCAGTTGAAGATAAGTTTCAGTTGCCATCTTTTTTATATCAGGCGCATGAAGCGGAACTTGCAGACGGCTCAATTTCATTACCCTGGGCTGAAAAGTCGGATTATTTGGTCGGTGAAATTGCTCGTAATTTGGGTAGTAAAACGCCAATACGACTGGTCTCCAGCGCTAAAAGTTGGTTATGTCATGCAGGGGTAGATTGTAAAGCACCTATTTTGCCGGTTGAGGCTCCAGATGAAGTTGAGCGGGTTTCTCCCTTTCAAGCTACCACGGCTTATTTGCAGCATTTGCGTGACGCCTGGCAAAGTTCGCATCCTGATGCTCCGCTGGAACAGCAGGATGTTGTTATTACCGTGCCGGCTTCCTTTGATCCTGCTGCGCGGGAATTGACGGTTGAGGCCGCGCGAGCAGTGGGTCTCGGGCAGGCGATTCTGCTTGAAGAGCCACAGGCCGCATTATATAGCTGGATAGAAAAAAGTCATGGTGGCTGGCGTAATCATGCCGAGGTGGGTGATATTATTTTGGTCATTGATGTCGGCGGTGGAACCACGGATTTATCTTTGATAGCGGTGACTCAGCAGGGGGGAAATCTCGAACTAACCCGTGTGGCGGTTGGCGATCATATTCTGTTAGGTGGCGACAATATGGATCTGGCCTTAGCGTATACCGTTAAAGCCAAACTGGAACAGGATGGAAAACGTCTGGAAACTTGGCAGATTCAGGCGTTGATGCACAGTTGTCGTGATGCCAAGGAAAAAATCTTCAATAATTCAAACCTTGATACTATTCCGTTGGTAGTTGCGAGCCGGGGTTCATCACTAATCGGCGGTACCTTGCGTACCGAATTAACCCGAGACGAAGTTAATCGTGTCTTGGTTGAAGGTTTTTTGCCTAAGGTTGATGTTAACGAAAAACCGGCTAGTCGCCCCCGTACCGGCTTAAGAACAGCGGGCTTGCCTTATGCTCAGGATGCGGCTATTACTCGTCATTTGGCGGCATTTTTAACTAAACAGCAAGGCGCTACGGACGAGCTTGAAGACATTAATCTGCCTGAACACGCGAGTTTTTTACATCCTACTGCCGTGTTATTTAATGGTGGTGTATTAAAAGCTGATGCTTTGGCTGAGCGTTTAATGCAGGTATTGAATGCTTGGTTGAGCGCGGAACAAGCCCCGGAAGCTCGCTTATTGGCGGGTGCTGATCTTGATTTGGCCGTTGCTCGTGGCGCTGCTTACTATGGCTATGTTCGTAAAGGTAAGGGTGTGCGTATTAAAGGTGGCACGGCGGCCTCTTATTATGTTGGCATAGAAAGCGCAATGCTCGCAGTACCTGGTATGGCGGCTGAAATTCAGGCTTTATGTATTGCCCCGTTTGGCATGGAAGAAGGCACGCAACAAGAATTGCCGGATGATGAATTCGGGTTGGTCATCGGGGAACCGGTACGGTTCCGTTTTTTTGCCTCGAATACTAGGCGGGAAGATAAGGTCGGTGCTAGATTGAATTATTGGACCAATGAAGAGCTAGTCGAACTGGATGAGATTGAAGTCACCTTGCCGGCAGAAACTTGTAAACCTGGTGAAATTATACCTGTACATTTATGTGCTGCCGTAACTGAAGTCGGTACACTGGAGCTACAAGCGATTTCGCAAAAAGATAGCAGTCGCTGGAAGATTGAATTTGATGTCAGGGCCGGTGAGTAACTTTCTCTAGATAAAAAATTACATAGGTTTAATTCATCATGGAGATTTATGCATAATCTTCGTGGTGATATTTTCATAAAATCAGCATGTTGAACTATACAAAAATGAATCAAAAAAAACGTTTAATCATTGCGATGACCGGTGCGACCGGTGCAATTTACGGGGTAAGAATGCTGCAGATTTTGCAGGCACAAGAACAATGGGAGACCCATCTGGTTATTTCTTCTGCTGGCGTGGTTAATTTAACCTATGAAATGGGTATGAAACGGGCCGAATTGAACGCGTTAGCTGATGTGACGCATGGAATTAATGATATTGCTGCCAGTATTTCCAGTGGTGGCTTTAAAACCGAAGGTATGATTATTGCTCCGTGCTCAATGAAAACCTTGGCGGCGGTTGCGCATGGCTTTGGTGATAATCTGATTTCACGATCCGCTGATGTAATATTAAAAGAGCGTAGGCGTCTGGTGGTCATGCCTCGGGAAACACCGTTAAATCTGGTGCATATTCGTAACATGGCGAGTGTCACAGAAATGGGTGGCATCATGTTTCCGCCGATGCCAGCCTTTTACAGTAAATCGGATTCACTAGCGGCCATGGTTGATGAAACCGTTGGCCGAGTTTTGGATATGTTTGGCGTTAATGTTGATGGTTTGTACACGCCGTGGGAAGGCTTGGTTAAATAACTAAAAAAGTTCTATAGCGCTAGTTAGCGTTGTCATAATAACAAATTCTTTTTCGTCTTCTCATTCCTGTTTTTTATGAAGAAAAAAATGCCGATCAAGGTTGCCCCCGGTAATACTGACGATACTCTTATTGCTGATAAGGCGTTGTCCATGCAAAATACTGGGCAGTATAAGGAAGCCATTGAGCTGTACAAGCAATTATTAAAACATACCGATAACAAAACATCGCGACAGGCATTAGCGCAGTGTTATCTGCAAAGGGCCTGGTCGTTTGCGGAAAAGGATCTGATTAAAGAAGCCGTGGTGTTGTGGGACAATTATGCGCAGAATGCTGTGATGCCTTATCAGGGCTACGATAGTTATATCGGTTGGCAGTTACAAATCAGAAATATGGTAAAAGTGAAAGCCTGTCTAGGGCAATTGACTGCACAACAACTGGACGAGCATTATCCTGATCTTGCTCGATTATTAGGCTTGCTGATACTTACTGAAAAATCTGAGTTAGAGGCGGTTTTGCCGAAGGATTCGGCATTTATAAGGCATTTAGGTTTGGCAAGAGCGGCACTCACAGCTTATCAAAACAATAAGCCGGAAGAGCTTGAACTGGCCTTAAAACAACTGCCATTTCGCTCCGCTTTCCGCGATTTTCGTAGTTTATTAAAAGCCACTCTCTCTCCAGTTCACGCACAAGATCTGTTAATAAAAATTCCCGCTACATCTCCTTATCAACAAGCGGCCAGATTATTGCAAACGACTACTCATGATGGTTCAGCACTTGTTAATGAGTGTTTGCAGTTTGAGTATCAGCAGCGACACATTGTTGGCATAATCAAAAATTTCAATAAAAAACAGACTGAATTATTGGAGTTTTTGGCTAAACAAAAGGGTTTGTTATTAGACAAAATAAAGTTTAATTGCGTGATTCAGTATCGCGAACTGTTTGGCTTAGACTTGGCGCAGAAATACTGTCGTGCTGCGCTATTAAACTATCCGGCTGGTTTGAGTGAATTCAATAAGCATTTTGGCAAGTTAGACGAGATTGAGTTGTATCGGTTAAAAGCGCTAAATTATGAACGAGAAGCCGATCTTAACAGTAGTGAGTATTATTGGAACCAATGTATTTTTCTGCTGAAAAAACAAGGCGCATCCGGCGCATTCAAAATTGCATTGATTATGCGTCATGTGGCTGAACATTTTGAGTCACCCAAAGCCGGTATAAAATGGTTGATAAATAGCCTGGAGCATGATCCTAATGACCGTGACAGTTATTTAAAAATTATTCAATACTATCATCAGCATGAACAGCAAGATGCGGTCTATAAACAATGGCTGGATAAAGGTATAAAGACGTTTCCGCAGGATATTGAGTTATTGATTCTGGTAATTAAGGCCGCAATAGCTAATAAAGCCTTTAAAAAGGCGACGGAGTATGCCCAAACTTTATTGAAAACCGATCCAGTTAATACCTTTGCTAAGAAGGTTTTATTTGCCAGCTATTTGGCTCATGCGCGAAAATTGATTAAAGCCCAAAAATTTCATCTGGTTGACAAGGAAATAAAACAGGCTGAAAAGCTGACCATCGGCAAACGTTATCAAATACAAGCTCAATTAATGCGCGGTTTTTTTGTTTGGCTTGCCGAAGACAAAAAGCAAGGCATGCAACAAATTGCTGAGGCGTTGCAAACAATCAATGACGGAGACGTTTGTAGGTATTTTTGTGTGATTATGGAAGCCTTGTTGCTGGATTTAAGCTTGGCCTCTGTTTTAAGAGGCTTGCCTGCGCCGACAAAAAAACATCTGTTATCAGAACAAGAAATGGCTAGATTGGTTCAGTATATTTTGCAATATTACGGTGATGATAAAAGTAATCAAGCCATTGTGCATAAGGCACTAGAGAAAATAAAAGCGATTATTAAACCATCGATTAAACAAAAAAAATACAGTGAAGATACGCTGTTGTTGCTGTGTGAATGTCTGGATAGTATCGGACATTTTGATTTGTTAGGCTATTGCGCCCAGATAGCGTTATCGCAATGGTCTAAACCAATCTGGGTGTTTTATAAGGTTTATGCTGAGGTGCAAGGACAGGTAGGTAAATGCTCAATGTTCGATATTTTTAAATTACAAAGCAACCTTGAAAAAGCTAAAGAGCTCGGCGATCAGCGTGCTGAGAGCGCGCTGGTAAAATTCATAGCACAATTTTATAACGAGCAACATCTCTTTGAAGATGAAGATGAAGATGAGGATGAGGATGAATGCACCTTAGATAATCTATTCGGCCACTTACCTTCAGATATACACGATAAAATAGAAAAGAAGATGGATGAATTTATGCGGAAAAATACTCTGGAGCACGTTATCAAAGTACTCAGTGATAAATTTTTAAAAAATATGGATATAAGTGTCATTATTTCAAATCCCAACCTTATGACTTCTTTATTAATACTGCATGTCGCCAGTGAAATGGGTATAGATACGGGGGTGACGATTGACGATGTTTTTAAAGCCTGCAACGTTGGCGAAAACTCAAAGCCGCTATTTTTTTATAAGGATTAACGCTAATGAAAACACCTTATGATATTCTCGAAGTGGCCGAACAGGCAACAGACAGCGAAATAAAACAGGCGTATTTGCAGAAAGTTAAACAATTTCCGCCTGATCATTATCACGAACAATTTCAGCAGGTACATCAGGCTTATGAGACTATTAAAAACTTGAAATGTCGCACTCAATACACACTGTTTACGCTTCCTGACGCTGATTTTAATCGCTTGCTCGACGCAGTATTTATTTTCGAGCCAGTAGTATCGATAAACGCCGATCAATTTAATAAATTATTAGGCGCCAGTGTGGATGATAAAACCTTGAAAATTGCCACGCATGAAATGATGAAAATTATATGAGTGACACACAAAAAAAACGGTTGTTGGACGAGTTTCAGAGTTATCTTGAGCACACTGATCTGGACCAAATTCAGAGCGATATGCCACCGGATTTAAATACTTTGCTCGGTGAAATGGCCGGTTTGAAAACTGAAGTGAAAGCCCAGTCGCGACATTTCAAAAGCACTTTGGATACGCTGAGTGCTGGATTGGCAGTCGTTCAGGCAGATAATAAGACGCTGACTGATGAGCTCGCCGCACACGGAATGTATTTACAACAGCAGCGTAAGGAAACTTTGCACGCAGTGCTTCTGGAGTTAGTTGATGTTTATGATCGGTTGACAATCGGTTCGATCATGTTGCAAAACTATCACCCGGTTGCCTCGTTATTTGGTCATTCTAAAAAACAGGATATCGATTTTATTGAGTCTTTCAAGGAAGGTCAGACCATGACGCTCCGCCGTTTTGAACAGTTGTTACAACGTCAACGTGTTTATCCGATAGAGTGTCTTGGAAAACTGCTGGATCCGCATATCATGAGTGCCGTTGAAATTGGTCATGATAGCAAGCTTGACAATGGCGTAGTGTTAGAAGAACTGCGTAAAGGCTTTCTTTTTGACGATCAGTTATTGCGTCTTGCGGAAGTCAAAGTTAATAAACTATAACTCACTGTAAATATCTTATGAATGAAATAATTGTCGGAATTGATTTAGGTACTACCAACTCTGAAGTTGCGATTATAGAAAATGGTCAAGTCCATGTGATTACCGACAACGGACGGAAAATTCTGCCGTCTTTTGTTGGCATTGATGATCAGGGCAATATTCTGGTTGGTGAAACTGCCAGAAACCAGTATCTGGTTTATCCTGAACGGACGGTCAAATCAATCAAGCGCTTGATGGGGCAGGATATAAAAGTGGATTTGGCCGGGCATGATTATGCACCGCAGGAAATTTCCGCAATTATTCTAAAACGTCTTAAGGCGATTGCAGAACAGTACGTCAAGCAACCTATTAGTAAAGCCGTTATCACCGTGCCGGCTTATTTTTCCGATGCGCAGCGTCAGGCAACCCGAGAAGCGGGAGAAATTGCCGGACTGGAAGTGGTGCGGATGATCAATGAGCCGACGGCTGCTGCATTGGCTTACGGCGGCAATCAAGTTGAACAAAAACGCATGCTGGTTTATGATTTGGGTGGCGGCACCTTTGATGTCTCGGTGGTCAATATCGAAGCCAGTGTGGTCGAAGTATTATCCAGTCACGGTGATAATCACTTAGGCGGCGATGATTTTGATCAACAGATTATTGAATATATACTTGATCATCTGATTGAATCCAAGGGTGTTGATGCGCGCCAGCACAGCCAGGCCTTGGCTCGTATTACTCGAGCCGCCGAAAATGCAAAATTTGTACTGTCGGATCAGCCGTTTGTAAAAATTGAAGAAGAGTACCTGCTGGAACATGAAGGTGCGGCGATTCATTTGTCGCTCGAGTTGTCTCGGCTTGATTATGAAGACATGATCGAGGACTATATTAACGCCACCATTGATTCGGTTCATATTGCGCTGAAAGGTGCGAAATTAACGCCGGTTGATATTGATGAGATTGTTCTGGTTGGTGGCTCTACTCGTACCCCATGTATACGTGAGCGGCTGTTTAAAGAATTTGGTTTTGAGCCGCATAGCGAAGTTGATCCCGATTTATGCGTCGCGATGGGCGCGGCTACTCAGGCTGCAATGATCAGCGGTCAAAAAGTCGATGCAGTGCTGGTCGATGTGACGCCTTATACCTACGGCACCAGCGCCCTGGATTATTTGAACGGTGAGTACTATCCCTATACCTATGTGCCTATTATTCACAAGAATAGCGCTTTGCCGATTCGTAAAACCGAGGCATTTTTTACCAATCACGATGGGCAAAAAGTGGTTGATGTGACTATCTATCAAGGTGAAGATCCCGATGCGTTGAATAATATAAAAATCGGTGAATTTTGGGTTGAGGGTTTGCAGGATGTCGAGGCAGGTAATGTTATAACGGTTACCTTGGCTCTGGATCTTAACGGTATGTTGCAGGTTTCGGCGCAGGAAAAAGCCACAGGCCTAGAAAAATCTATCACCATACAAAACGCATTATCGCGTTTTGAATTGGAAACACTGGATTCAGCTAGGCGGCGTGTTAATAAATTATTTGGCCAGATTGACCAGGCTAGCGATGTACATACCGAGTCGCCGACTGACGTTGTTGAGGCGTGTAAACTGGTCGCCAAAGCTGAAGCGTTATTCGACAAAAGCTCTGATGAAGACAAGGAAGATATGATTGATTTGATCGAGGATATTCAGACCTGTATTGAAGAAAATGATAGTGATAGGTTGAAAGAGGCTGCTACAAAACTGGCGGACATTATTTATTATCTGGAATCTTGATGGAACGCTGTCCTTGCTGCATGGCACGATTAACCGGGACAGTTCTTTGTCCCCGTTGCCAAGCGGATTTAGGCGGTGTTATCAGCAGCGAACAAGCCGCACGGCGTAACTTACTACATGCCGTGCGTTTTTGGTTTGAGCGCGAACCCTTACTGGCGATGCAGATGCTGGTTAAATCCTTGCGTATGAAACAGACGCCGATGGCGTTGATTTTTGGTCGATTTATCGCGCGGCGGGAAGTCCCCGAGGTGTTGGCTTTATTGGCGAAAAATAATTTCAGCGAAGCTAAGCAAAGGCTGGTTTTATTGCGTGAGCTACAGCCGGAGAATGAGTTTTTGGCGCAGTTGCAAGGTTTTACTGGATTTTTGTTGGCTGAGCAGGATGGGCATTTACACAAATTATTATCGCAATAAGACCGCTTTGAGCACGACCAATGAAGCATTGGTCGTGCTTATTCTTTGGACAGTCGTTGTGAATTTTTACTGTTACGGAAAATCAATGGTTTTTCGTTATCAGACAACGCACTAATTCTTGCTGATGCTACCGCTAACTCAATAACGGCGTGATCGGGTGATTTGCTGCACACCGGGTCGGCGCTGTACATGTCGCCGGTCAATAGATAAGCCTGGCACCGGCAGCCGCCGAAATCTTTTTCTTTTTCGTCGCAGCTCCTGCACGGTTCTTTCATCCATTCATAACCCCGGAAAAAATTGAAGGCTTTGGAATCGTTCCAGATCTGCTCGATGCTGTAGTCCTGCACATTAGGGCAATCCAGTCCCGGCAGATCGCGGGCGGAATGGCAGGGCAGGGCCACGCCGTCCGGTGCGATGGTTAAAAAAGTCGTTCCCCAGCCATTCATGCAGGCTTTGGGCCGATCTTCATGAAAATCTGGCACCACATAATAGATTTTCATCTTGCCTGCGACTTTTTCTTTAAAAGCCTGCGCGACTTGCTCGGCCTGTACAAACTGTTCTTTGGTAGGTAGCAATAAATCACGGTTGGCATGCGCCCAGCCATAGTATTGGGTGTTTGCCAGTTCCAGATAATCGGCGCCCAATTCTTCGGCCATTTCCAAAATTTGCGGCATCTGGTGAATATTTTCTCGGTGTATGACTACGCATAACACCATCGGATAACCATGTTTTTTGACCAGATGCGCGACTTCTTTTTTGTGTTCGAATGACGCAGTTCCAGCGATATGGTCATTTAATTCTTGGCTGCTGGCCTGGATGCTGACCTGAATATGATCCAGTCCGGCTTCCTTGAGTTCGACGATTTTTTCTTCAGTTAGGCCATAACCCGAGGTGATCAGGTTGGAATAATAGCCCAAGTTTCTGGCGTGTTTAACCAGTTCGGGCAGGTCTTTTCGGGTTAAGGGTTCACCACCGGAAAAGCCCAACTGGACTGCGCCCATTTTTCGGGCTTCGGTCAGTACGCGCTTCCAGCCTTCGGTGTCCAGTTCGGCTTGATGTTTTGTATAATCAATCGGGTTGGAGCAGTAAGGACACTGCAACGGACAGGCGTAAGTGAGTTCTGCCAGCAACCAGCGCGGCGGTGTAATGCCAGCCCTGAGCGTAGTCGAAGGGTTAATTTTGTTGGATCCAGCCATTTTTTAAAGCGACCTCTAGGAAAGCGTTAATATCATGTTGAAGACCTGAGGTTGAAAATTTCTGTTCCAGATCTGCGACGATTTGAGCAAGGTTACGGGTGCCGTCGCACAGCTTCAGAATTTCCGCAGAGCTTTGGTTAAGTTCTACCATGCCTTCAGGATAGAGTATGACATCTTTTTGTTGCACTTCTTCCCATTGCAGTCGGTGCATCGGGGAAAATTTGATGAGTTGATCTGGGTTGATGGCCATTTTTAAATAAAAATTAAGTTATAACGGGTCTGGTTTGCAGGCCTATTTCATAGAGAGTGTAATGTTAACGCCGTAAGCCGATTGCTTTAATTTTCCGGTTTTATCGTAATAATCAACAATGCCGTTTTCCCATACTATCCAGACTTCCCCCGCACCTGCTTGTAAATAGAGCTGCGCTTTATTGGTCATTTCTTCTTTTGAATTGGATGGCGAGACAATTTCAATACAAATCTCAGGCGCATGGGAATAAGGCGTTTCATAACCGTATTGCTTGATAAAGGCCTTGGAACACCAGGCGACATCAGCGACTTTTACGCCCTCAGTGGTTTGAACAGAACACTCGGTCAATGATTCGCCTTTTTTAAGCTTGCGTTCCAGAAATGCGCTTATTCGTACCTGTAAGCGACCGTGTCTATTGGAGGCGGGAGTCATTTCGATTTTCCCATAGCGATTCAACTCGATTTTGAACGGTAGATTTTCAAAATACGGATTATCAACGACTTCTGCCCATTGCATTGCTAGACCTCAAGTTGGTTGTCTTACGCTTTAATATTAAAATACGGCGGCATCTCGTTAACATAAGCCAGATACATCGCATCGGCCATAGTCCACAACACATCCAGCTTGAACTTTAGTATTTGTATCATTCGCTCTTGTTGTTCACGGGTCTTGTACCAGTCTAGCGTGATTGCCAGACCGTGTTCGACATCGCGTCGCGCTTCGGTCAGGCGTTTGCGAAAATAGATATAACCTTCCTGATCTATCCAGGGGTAATGTTCTGGCCAGTTATCCAGGCGTTGCTGATGGATTTTAGGCGCGAACAGTTCGGTTAACGAGGAACTGGCTGCCTCGTGCCATTCCGCTCTTCGGGCAAAGTTGACATAGGCATCAACCGCAAAACGCACGCCTGGTAGCACATGTTTTAATGAGGTGATTTCTTCCCGGGTCAGGCCGACGGCTATGCCCAGCTGTATCCAGGCTTCAATGCCGCCAGGATCGCCAGGTTGTCCATCATGATCCATAATCCGTTGTGTCCATTTGGCGCGGGTTTCCCGGTCCGGGCAATTGGCCAGAATGTTTGCATCCTTAATCGGGATGCACACCTGATAATAAAAACGGTTGGCGACCCAGCCCTGCAATTGCGCTTTGGTCAGTTTACCTTCGTTCATCAGGGTATGGTAAGGATGATGAATATGGTAATGCGTTTCCATGCCTCGCAGTTCGGCTTCAAATTGTTCTTTGGTCCAGGCTAGCTGATCACTCATAGTGCATCCTTTATAAATCGATTTCCAAACCGTCGTAGGATACTTCAATGCCGGCGGCATCGAGTATTTTCCGCTGTTCGGAATCGTCGTCTAAGATTGGGTTGGTATTGTTGATGTGGATCAATATTTTGCGGGCTTTGCTGACGCCATTCAACACTTCTATCATGCCGCCTTTTCCTGATTGCGGCAGATGGCCGATTTCGCGGGCTTTTTTATGGCTGATATGTTGCGTACACATTTCGTCATCGGTCCAGAACGTGCCGTCTACCAATAAGCAATCGACGGTTTGCATCGCTGCCATTACATGCGGCTCGATTTCACCGAGACCCGGGGAATAAAACACTTTTTTGCCAGTGGAAATCTGTTCGATGATAACGCCGATATTGTCGCCATCATGCGGATCATGTCTATGTGGAGAATAGGGCGGCGCCTTGCTTTTTAAGGCCTGGGTATAAAAGCGTAAATCGTCGATGCCCGGTATGCTAAAGCTGCTGCCATCAAAAGGAATTGGGTGATGGTTGACCGTGCAGTAATCGGCCAGCATGTTAAATAGCGGAAAGCCGGTGGTCAGATCCTGCTTGACCATTTCGGTGCAATAAACATCCAGCGGTTTACCTTCCCTGAGCATCAACAAGCCGGTGGTGTGGTCGATCTGGCTGTCGATCAGCATGATGGCCTTGATGCCGGTGTCGCGTACGCCTTCTCTAGGCTGAATGGCGGGAAAGGCTTCCAGTTGCGCGCGTATGTCGGGGGAAGTATTAAATAGCAGCCAGTTTTTGTTGTCGGTGCTGACCGCAATCGATGACTGGGTACGGGCTGTGCCGTTCATTTCCTTGTGCCGCAAGCGGTGGCAATTATGGCAGTTGCAGTTCCATTGAGGGAAACCGCCGCCTGCGCCTGAACCGAGAACTCTGATTTTCATGTTAATCTAACCTAGGTGGGATAAGGATTCAATGATACGGGAATAACGAATATCAGGCAAAAAAAAGGGGCTCATCAAGAGCCCCTTTTTTATCTAAGTCGAATTAACGATTGTAGATGTACATTGTTACTTCAAAACCGAAACGCAGGTCTGTATAGCTTGGTGTTTCCCATTTCATCGTGAACCTCCAGTAGTATTTAAATTATTATGCTAGCTTGATCAAGTAAGCCAAATTGAAGTATACGATGAACTATTTCTTTTCGCAACATTTGCCAACGCCAACAGCCATGTAGCCCGGAATAAGATGAGTGTGGTGCTGGTTTCCATGCCAAAGCACTGCATCTTAGTAATGGTAACTGATTAAAATAACAACTTATTTGCGTAGTTTTTTGACTGGAAGGGAGTATTATCGGACTTCGCCATAAAAATAATAATACACATAATTAAATTATATAGGAGAGATCATGGGTGAAGTGACTGAGTTGTTTGTGGTTATGTTAATGGTTGCTACGTTTGCGTTTGCACCGTTAGGCTATTTTATTTACAAATTTACCAAAGAAACGGATAAACCCTTCGGTGAAATTGAACCGCATGGCGATAGTCCATCAGTGGTTAACGATTTTGCCGAAAAAGTTATTAAATTTGTTCAGGGATTAATCTCTAAAAAGTCGTGATATGACTCTTGAAGTTTCCAGGTGATGTGAATCATCTGGAAACCCATTATCCGCAGCTTGGGCAGTCAGGATTTCTTCGCAGTTTCATGGTATTCCATTCCATGGTTAGGCCATCTAATAGCAATAATCGTCCGGTTAAAGTTTCCCCGATAGTCATAATCAGTTTCATCGCTTCCAGTGCCTGAATACTGCCGACTATGCCGGTGATAGGTGCTATCACGCCGTTGGTAGCACAGTTTTGTAGCTCTTCACCCTCGCTGTTGTACAGGCAGTTGTAGCAGGGGCTGTCATTTTTACCTGGCGTAAACACCGTTACCTGGCCTTCAAAGCGTATCGCCGCACCCGAAACCAGTGGGGTTTGATATTTGACACAGGCAGTGTTGATCGCAAAGCGGGTAGTAAAGTTATCGCTACAATCGAGCACCACATCCGCCTGCTGTACCTCCAGATCAAGTTGCTCACCTTCCAGTCTTTGTTTAACCGCTCTTATGTTCACCTCTGGATTTAACTGGTTAAGCGTTTTTTGGGTTGAAATTACTTTATCAGTCCCAATATCAGGGGTGTGATGAGTAATCTGTCTTTGCAAATTGGACAAGTCCACGACATCATCATCATAGATAGTGAGTGTGCCAACACCGGCTGCAGCAAGATACATAGCTGCCGGTGAACCGAGTCCACCGGCACCGATAATCAGAATATTGGCAGCGAGAAGTTTTTGTTGTCCCTCAATATCGATTTGAGGAAGCATGATTTGACGGCTATAGCGCAGGAGTTGGTTGTCATTCATAAGTCATATTGTTGCTGTAGATGAAGTGCAGATAATGCCAAAGAACTTGACACACTGCAAAAGCTCTTTATCATTAGCACTCATTGCTAGCGAGTGCTAATAACCCAGTTTACCCTTTAATTTTAATGTTAGGAGATATTGATGAAAATACGTCCGTTACACGATAGAGTGATAGTCAAACGTGTTGAAGAAGAAACTACAAGCCCTGGCGGTATTGTATTGCCGGGTTCTGCAGCTGAAAAACCTAGTCAAGGTGTAGTTCTTGCAGTAGGTAATGGCAAACAACTGGACAACGGCACAGTACGCGCTCTGGAAGTTAAAGTTGGCGATAAAGTGTTGTTTGGCAAATATTCTGGCAACGAAGTTAAAGTCGACGGCGATGAACTGATCGTTATGCGTGAAGAAGACATCATGGGCGTTTTGGGTTAAGCCTGAACACTAAATTCATTCACATACAACATATTAAGGAATAAAAATGGCAGCAAAAGACGTATTATTTGGTGATGACGCTCGTGTCCGTATGGCACGTGGTGTAAATATTTTAGCAAACGCGGTTAAGGTCACTTTAGGTCCTAAAGGCCGTAATGCGATTTTAGACAAAAGCTTCGGCGCTCCAACTATCACTAAAGATGGTGTATCGGTTGCAAAAGAAATCGAATTAAAAGATAAATTCGAAAACATGGGCGCGCAAATGGTCAAAGAAGTAGCTTCGCATACTTCTGACGTGGCCGGTGACGGTACTACGACTGCGACCGTATTGGCACAATCTATCGTCAATGAAGGTTTAAAAGCAGTTGCCGCTGGCATGAACCCAATGGACTTGAAACGCGGCATCGATTTGGCCGTAACTAAAGCCGTTGAAGCGATTGTTGCTTCTGCTACACCTTGCACCGATAACAAAGCCATTGCTCAAGTTGGTACTATTTCTGCAAACTCTGACGAATCAGTCGGCAAAATCATTGCAGAAGCAATGGAAAAAGTCGGTAAAGAAGGCGTCATCACGGTTGAAGAAGGCACTGGCTTAGATAACTCACTGGACGTCGTTGAAGGTATGCAGTTTGACCGTGGCTATTTGTCACCTTACTTCATCAACAAACAAGAAAACATGAGCGTCGAATTAGACGATCCATTGATTCTGATTTACGACAAAAAAATCTCCAATATCCGCGACATGCTCCCAGTATTGGAAGCCGTTGCTAAAGCCGGTCGTCCTTTATTGATCGTTGCTGAAGATGTCGAAGGCGAAGCGTTGGCAACTCTGGTTGTTAACACCATTCGTGGCATCGTTAAAGTGGCTGCAGTTAAAGCTCCTGGTTTCGGCGATCGTCGTAAAGCTATGCTGGAAGACATCGCGGTATTGACTGGTGGTGTGGTTATTTCTGAAGAAGTTGGTTTGAGCTTAGAAAAAGCTGAATTGGCGCAATTGGGTACAGCCAAGAAAGTACAAATTACTAAAGAAAATACGACCATCATTGATGGTGCGGGTTCTGAAGAAGAAATTAAAAATCGTGTTGCACAAATTCGTGCACAAGCTGACGATGCAACGTCTGACTATGACAAAGAAAAACTGCAAGAACGTCTGGCTAAATTAGCTGGCGGTGTTGCTGTGATCAAAGTTGGCGCTGCAACTGAAATTGAAATGAAAGAAAAGAAAGCTCGCGTTGAAGATGCTTTGCATTCAACGCGCGCAGCGGTTGAAGAAGGCGTTGTTGCTGGCGGTGGTTCTGCGCTGGTTCGTGCTATTTCTGCGCTGGATAAGCTGGAAGGTATTAACCACGACCAAACAGTTGGTATCAACATCCTGCGTCGTGCAATGGAAGAGCCTTTGCGTCAAATCGTTGCTAACGCTGGCGACGAGCCTTCAGTTGTTTTCAATGAAGTATTAAAAGGCACAGGTAACTACGGTTACAATGCGGCAACCGGCGAATACGGCGACATGATCGAAATGGGTATTTTAGACCCTGCGAAAGTAACTCGTACTGCATTGCAAAATGCAGCGTCTGTTGCCGGCTTGATGCTGACAACTGAAGTGATGATTGCTGATGCGCCTAGTGAAGATAAAGGCGGTCATGCTGGCCACGATATGGGCGGCATGGGCGGTATGGGTGGCATGGGCGGCATGATGTAATCTTGCTGTCTTTTGTAGCGGCGGATAAGTTCGCTCCTACATAGCAAAAAAGCCCCGGTTGTTTTAAAAACAGCCGGGGCTTTTTTATTGAAGCCGTTGATGATGATCTGGGACGTTTCAATCTACCGAATGAAAATTAATAGTGATACCGCAGGTTTTTTGACTGCTGCTAAACCAACAGCATTTCCACTACCAACTGCGCCATATTTCTGGAACCGCCACCCTGCCCTAACTGCTGTTTAACGCTATTTAGATTTTCTCGCATTTGCTCGGCATAAGATTGATCTGTCATAATTTTTATCACTTCAGCAGACAGGTTTTCGGCTGTTGCCGCATGCTGAATTAGCTCTTTTATAATGCTTTTACCTAAGACAATATTCGGTAAGCCTATAAACGGAATATTCACCAACCATCTGCCCAGCCAATAGGTTAGGGTTGAAAGTTTGTAAACGATCACCATCGGCACGTTCAATAATGCAATCTCTAAGGTCGCAGTACCTGAGCTGGTCATGACTGCATCACAACATTGAATCACGTCATAAGGCTGGTTTTTTATTACAGTGATGTTAAGTGGCGATTGACTTATACAGTCTTCAAGCATTACATCGCTGATTGAATCGGCTTGCGGCAAGATAAACTGGCAGCCGGGGAAATTATCCTGGATTTTTTTTGCTGCAGCCAGCATGACCGGCAATAGTCGCTTGATTTCATTGGTGCGACTGCCTGGCAACAAACCGACTATCGGATGATTTTTATCCAGTCCGAAATGACTTAAATCTTCATCCTTGCCGAACTGGGCGTGAACCTTATCTACCGAGGGATGTCCGATATAACGTACCGGCACGTTTTCGGCATCGTAATAAGCCGTCTCAAATGGAAATATCACCGCCATCATGTCGATGACTTTACCATAGGCTTTTACCCTGCCGGGTCGCCAAGCCCACACTTGCGGACTGACGTAAAACAAGACTTTAATACCCTGCTGCTTAGCGTAACGCGCCAGCTTAAAGTTGAACTCCTTGTAGTCTACACAAACCAGTAAATCTGGGCGCTCAGAGCTCACCAACTGCTGCATCAGTGTTAATGCGCGACGTATTTCGGCATAATGTTTGATGACTTCAACTACGCCGATTACAGCGATATTGGCCGAATCATAACGGATATCAATCCCCGCCTGAGCCATTTTTGCGCTGCCCATGCCGAGACCAACAATATCGGATTGTAACTTTTGCAATTCAACAAACATATTGGCAGCGTGCTGATCGCCGGAGGATTCTCCTGCGCTGAACATAATTTTCAAGGGTTTACATGGGGAACTAGCACACTCCGAATAACGGCCGCGATTGCTCTGATCGTATTATCTTCAAGAGACGGGCAAATCGGCAGCGACAAACAATTATCTGCGACAAATTCGGTGACCGGTAAACTAACTTCAGCATAGTCTTGTTTAAACACATTTTGCCGATGCAAAGGAACCGGATAATACACGGCACAGGAAATCTGTTTTTCCTGCAAGGCTTTTATCACCTCTTCACGACGATCGCATAATAATGTGTACTGGTGATAAACATGCTCGCCGAGTCCATCTTCAAACGGCGTGGTCAGTGGCAAATCTGCCATCAATTCTGAATAAAGACGCCCGGCACGACGGCGACCTTGATTGTATTGATCAATACGTTTTAATTTGGCTCTTAATATCACCGCCTGCATTTCATCAAGGCGACTGTTGTAACCAATGACATCATGGTAATAACGGACATCCGAGCCATGATTACGCAACATTTTTAACTTTGCCGCCGTCTCATCAGAATTAGTAACAACTAAACCGCCATCACCGAAGGCTCCTAAATTTTTGCTCGGAAAAAAACTAAACCCCGAGGCGTGACCGATAGCACCGGTTTGTTTACCGTTGATGGTTGCGCCAAAAGACTGACAACAATCTTCGATCAATTTCAGGTTATGCTGATCACAGAGTTGTTTAATACCAGTCATGTCAGCCGGCTGTCCAAATAAATGTACCGGCATGACCGCTTTGGTTTTGGAAGTAATAGCCTGCGCTATCGCATCGACAGAGATGTTAAAGGTTCTGGGATCTATGTCGACGAAAACCGGAATTGCGCCGACATATTTGATAGCTTCCGCCGTAGCAATAAAGGTGAACGCGGTGGTAATAACTTCATCACCGGCTCCTATGCCTTCAGCAATCAACGCCAGATGTAAGGCATCGGTTCCTGAAGCTACGCCTATGGCGTGTTTAACGCCCAGATAATCGGCCGCTTCTTTTTCAAAAGCCTGAACATTAGGCCCTAATATAAATGAACAATTTTCGATTGTTTCAGCCAGTCCGCGCTCAATTTCATCTTTAATTTCAAGGTATTGAGCCTTCAGGTTTACCATGGGTATCATGTTCTATTGCCTTCTTCATTTTGAATAACGTGGATTAGGTTAGCCGGCAAATTAATGCCGTTCCCGCTACATAGTTTTATTTATCACCCAATAACCGGGTAATGGCTATCGCAGTGGCTAGTGCTCGTCTTCCTGCCACGCCCGAGACCAGTGGGTTGTCGCCGGTATGAATGCAGTTAACGAAATGTTTGATTTCTTCCAGTAGCGCATCGCCGCTTTCGAAAACGGATTCTTCCGTTTCTATATCAGGAATACCCGGAAACATTTCTTTGAGACCTGTTTGGTGTTTGGTTAGAACACGATTTTGAAAATCCACAGACACATAGGAACTCGGTCTGAACAGGCGCATTTTTCGCTCCATTTTCATACTGATGCGACTGGCCGTGACATTAGCTACGCAGCCGTTTTTAAACAATATGCGGGCATTGGCAATATCGGTGCCTTGCGTCAAAACCGCTGTCCCACTAGCATCAATGCGTTCTACTTCCGAATCAACCAAGGCCAAAATAATATCGATGTCATGTATCATTAAGTCCAAAACCACGCTGACATCATTGGCACGCGGATTAAACGGCGATAAGCGGTGAGACTCAATGAACAGCGGCTTTTCTTCTTTGTCGAGACCAAGTACTGCCGGATTAAAACGTTCCAAATGACCAACTTGCAAAATTAATTTTTTTTCATGAGCAATCGCGATTAGCTCATCAGCTTCTGCAACTGTCACGGTAATCGGTTTTTCAACCAGCACATGAGTACCGGCATTCAAAAAGTCTTTGGAAACCTGGTGATGCATTGTTGTCGGGACAACAATGCTAACCGCATCGACCTTCCCCAACAAGGCTTGATAATCGGTTAGTGCAGTTGCGCCGTATTTTTCGGCGACGTCTTTAGCGGCTGCTTCATTAATATCGACAACTGCAACCAACTCACAACCAGGTAATAACGCATATTTTTCTGCGTGAAACTTACCCAGGTAACCGGTGCCGATAACAGCGCATTTTAGTTTTTTCATCGGTTTTTGCGCGAGATACCCCGTCCTTTAGGTCGGGGAGGGATAGCGCGTCGGTGTTAGCCGACCCAGCTCATGCAGCTCCTATTGCGTTTGCTATCTTTAAAAAATTAGGTGCTTGTCTTTTCAAGCGGTCAACCCGTGAGGGTATCCCCGTAAGGGGCTAGTAACGCTGCGGTTTCCCGCAATCTCCCTTCGACAATGATTACAACCGGCTCTCACTGTTGCCAGTGACGAAAAGAACCTTCGGGGCTT